>CANHIY010000011.1 GCA_947461175.1 Bacteriovoracaceae bacterium | reverse complement strand
TGAAACCATGATGGGCTTTGGTACACCAAAAGTCGGAACTGACGCTTTTTTTAGAAAATGGGGTGTTTACCCCCTCACTGTCAATGGAGTTGAAATGAGGCCAACGCCTGTTCCATTTGCTAACGGAACAGAGTCCCTATTAATGTGGGCAGATCTAGAGAACTTGAGTGACTATAAAAAAGAGATGGGGAAGCTGTATAGGGCCCTCTGGGATGAAAGAAGAGAGTTTTCAGTGAAGACTATTCAGGCGGATGCAGCTTAAAGTATTGGTATTTCCAACTCGAAACTTAAAGGTTTGAATACCCTTTTCTTCACCCACTTCATAGTTTAGTAGCCTCATAGGATTGCGCCCCATAAGGGTTGTCATATTTTTTACTGTGGAAAGTTTAAACCAGATGAGTGGGTGACTCATCTTTTCATTTGTACTCCCGTGAAGCTCAAATCGAGAACGTGAGTAAATGATGGTGTCGTTGTTTTCTTTCTCAAGCCAGTAATTAAAATTCTGTTCGTACTTATTGGCGTTTTGGACCATCAGGTTGAGTATGTCTCCATCATTTTTACAGATCTTCGCCATGGCAGTGACACTATTTCTCATAGAGTAGCGATGAACCATGACAGTCATAAGATCAATGTCTTCTTTTGAAAGCGCGAATTTGTCTATTAATAATTTAAATAAATGATTTACAAATCTGATATTTAACTTCAAGTCATCATTCAGTAAGGCTGCCTGAGATATTTGAAGTTCTTGTAAAATCGCCTGTGCCGCTTCGTGGCCGTATTTAAATGAGATAAAAGAGATGATGCTTCTGATTGAGCTCATATAAGTTCCGCCATCGGCAAGATAGTTATCTGGAACAGCTGAGTGGGGGGAGAGCAGTCTTGATTTGACAACTTTCCAGTCTACTTTTGAATCAATTATTTGTTGAAGAGAAACACCTAAGCGATCAGCGATGGCAAAGGATTCTGCAAGCGTAAATTTCTTATGAGTGATATCCGGTAGATGACAGGCAAAAACATCTTCAATAAACGATGTATCATGTCCGAACTGATAGATCAGTTCCTTTAGAAGATTATTTGACCAACTCTCAGCCAGCATTCAACCTCAAAACAAGATCATATTTAGATTTTTTTAGTTTTATTGGAGAAACATTGACGTTGAGTTCATTAAATAAATGAAAGGCGATAATATGTTGAAAATAATCTTTCATTTTCTCATCATGGTGAGTGAATTCAAGATCAGAATAGGAGAGTCCGATCTCATAGGAGTCTTCAATCTTTATGATGTTTTTAAGATGAATGATGTTTAGATCAAGTAGGCATTCTTTAAAAGAATCTTCTGCAAGAAGTGTAACATTTTTTGTTTTCAGGTCTTCAATTAACTCAATAACTTTATTTGTTTCAACATATTTTAAAATGTCTTTAAATAATTGTAAGTTATATTTAAGCTCTTTGAAAACAAAGTATTCTCTCGGAATGTTCAACTTTTTATAAATTTCTATTTCACATCTTTCCTTGATCGTTTCGAGAAGAGTGTAGACCGTTTTTGATGAAAAAAGACCGTTCTTAAGATAAGAGTGCTGGAGAAACTGATTAGACTCATTATTTAAAAGATAATCCGGAATTTTAGGAACAAAACCAAATTTAAAAATATTTAAATCGATATTTATCTTTTGGGATAAGGCGATGACAAATTTCATATCCGGACTGCAAATCCCATTTTCAATTTTTGAAAGTGTAGATTGAGAGTATCCTAAAAAAACACAGAATTCTTTTTGAGAGTAGCCATAAAGTTTTCTTATGGCATGGATTAATGTCGCTTCGGTGAAGAAATATTGCACAAGTATCCTTAATAGTTAATAGCTGTCATTCGTTCAAAATGTGAGTAATGTTTCACTCCTGCCAAGATATGAACGTCCAATGCTGTAAAATACTTCCTCAAAGGAGTTATTTGCTGTTCTGGTAGTGATATAGGATCTAATTCTCCGAAATAAACCTTAGTCGGAATAGTTATTGGGCTGACAGGATATTCATTCACCTTAGGCATTGAATTCCTCACTGCAAACATACCCTTGATGTCAAAGCTATATTCCCCTTGAAGAAATGAAAAATACTGCTGCATCAAATTCAGATCTCCCCAATAATTAACAAAGAGCCCAGCGTACTGAGAGGCAAGCATAAATGCCTGAATCTTTTTTTGATCAAAAGCTTCTTCCATTGAGGGGATAAGTGCGGCAAGCTCAGCACTTGCATCTGTATGACCTTCATCAGCTAGACCTTTCACTGAGATTTTAAATATATTATTATCAGCATCTTTAATATTAAGGGCAGGCGAGATAAGGATCAGTTCTTTGATTATAGTTGGTAATTCTTCGGCAAGCCTTATGGCATGATGTACACTAAAGGAATGTGCCATAAGCGTTATTTCGCATTTCAAACCGCGGTCGTATTTATCATAACATAGTTTATTAATAAATTTTTCTGCGCTTTCTGTGGCCTGTTCAAAAGCTTTTTCTTGAGAGTAACTTTCATTTCCTGGCCTTAATTCCGAGGGTTCGTCCCAGAAAAATGCCTCGTGGTTTAATTTTTCTATATAGGGTGCCAGAAGATGTCGCTCTGGTTCTGAATTAAGACCGGGCCCACCATTTAAATAAACGATCGTTTTTGCTTGGAGGGCTGAAAAAGAGGTCGTCATTAAAAAAAAGACCATTAGTTGCTTGAGCATAAAATAAACCTTTTGAATTAATTTACAAAAGCCTATCGAGGGACTCGGTCTTTGAAAAGTAAATTTGACAACAATTTTCCCTGTTGTCTTTTATTCGAATTCGAATATCATATAATTCATGAAGCATTTTGACAAGTCCATGGATGAAGAACAGAGAGTCTTGAATCTTAAGAGTTACGAGATTCTTGATACTCGACCAGAAAATGAGTTTGAAGATATTATTCTTCTTGCCTCAGTCATTTGTGAAGTACCGTACTGCTTTATTGGTTTCATCGATCATGAGCGGATATGGTTTAAGTCAAAGATTGGACTCGATTTACCTCAAATTTCTTTGGATCGCTCAATCTGGAAAAATGCACTCGATTCAAAACAGCCGTTGTTAGTCGAAGATCTCGAGGCCGATGACTTCTTTTCGAAATTATCCCTCTTTCAAAATGGGCAAAAGATTCGTTTTTATCTTAGTCTTCCCTTAAAAAGTCCCGAAGGCTTTATTTTAGGAAATCTTTGCGTGATGGATACTAAGCCACGAACACTGAATGAGAAGCAAATGTCATGTTTATCCGCACTTTCTCGGCAAATCATTCAGAATCTCATTTTTAGAAAGAGTTCGATGAAAAATTTACTAACTAATAAGACCTCTGCCTTAGGTATGTTCTCATTTTCCATAGCCCACGAAATTAATAATGCTCTTTTTGCTTCGAATTGTTATCTCTATCATGCAATAGGGGTGTGCAACGGGGAAACGAAATCTGAGGAAATGATTTCGGATCTCCTCTCTAAGTTAAAGGAGTCAAATTCCAGAATCTCTAAAATCGTAAATGGAATTAAAATATTTTCTAGAAATGCGGAAAATGATCCTCTAGAAATCTTTTCAGTTAAAAAAATAATTGAAGAGACACTATCCATATGTGAGGACAGGTGTAAGCACGAAAATATACTTCTAACAATCAATTTACCAAATGAGGATTTCTTTGTTGAATGTCACCCGTCTGAGATCATTCAAGTTCTCATCAATTTTATAAATAATTCCATTGATGCTTTGACGGATGTCTCACATAAATGGATTGAACTCGAAGTTAAGGTCATTGGAGATAAAATAAATTTTACTGTTAAAGATGGTGGGAGAGGGATTCCTAAAGAGATTGCTCAAAACCTGACGAAACATTTTTGTACCTCTAAGGAATCTGGTAAAGGCACTGGTCTTGGTCTCTATATTTGTAAATCGATAATTGAAAATCATAGAGGTCAGTTCTTCTTTGATAATAACTTGCCCACAAAGTTTGGCTTCACTTTACCACTAAAGCTCTCTTAAAGCTCCATTTGATCACCTCTACCAAGGCAAACCATGTTTTCGAACATGATAAAATCTATTAAAGTGGGCACAGTAGAACCGTAAAGGCTTAAATGTAACTGAATTATGTTCTATCATTTAAGGAACTTTCATTTCATTTTATTGCTTCTAGCCGAAGATGATTTGTGTATTTAATCGCTCTTCTTTCAGCAAAGCCATCAATTAAAAGTGTGAAACCAGAAAAGAATACAAGGGCAACACCTAAGCCTTGGAAAAAATCATTTTTTGTTAAGATTCGAAAGACCAGTCCGATGATTCCGAATGCAATCCAGATCACAAGATACTTAGGCCATGCACTATTTACTTCTTCCATTCTTTGAATTTCTGAATTGATGGTTACATTTTTATTATTAACCAACCCACTGCCAAGATTCTTGAGCTGATTGGGAGTACGGTATCCAACAACACTCCCTACTGTAATTGAAATCAGAGCTATCGCAAGGAATGGAATTGCTACACCTCTTGCAAAATCCCCACCTTCTTTGAGCAGCCATATTCCAAAAACAAGACTCAATAATCCTGTTGGAAGAATGAAGACAAGTGCTTCAGTTTTTTCCCCTTGAAAATATTCATTCATCAAAAACCACATATTCATAGATTTTTCCTTTATAATAGCCCTACTAATGATCGGCTTAATTCATCTAGCTTATCTGCAGTCGTTTCATCGTGAGCGTTTGGATTTGGGGAGTGGAGTGGCCAGCCGCCCATGGTTGCTTCTTTGGTTCTGTAAATGCCTTTTTGACTAAAGTAAGCTCCGTTGTATTTTTCAACCTCAGGCGCAAGAAGGCAATAAAGTGTCGTTTGTGCCCCTTCCCACGGCTCAATCATTCCAGCTAATTTAAAAAATGGCATGAGTAGTATGTTTTGAATCCATAATGGCATAAATCCACGAATAAGATTTGTTCTAACCCATCCTGGATGAACACTTACGGCAGTTACCCCAGAGCCCGAAAGTCTCTTTCCAAGTTGTTTAGCATAAAGTAGATTTGCAAGTTTAGATTGAGCGTAAGCTTCCCAGGCATCGTATTTTCTATTATCGAAGTTTAGGTCTTCTAAGTAAATTCTCCCTTCACGTCCCTGAGCTTTATCGTGATAACAACTAGATAAAACTACTATTCTTGAAGGAGTTGATTGCTTTAACGTAGGTAATAAAAGTTCAGTTAATAAATAATGGCCCAAGTGATTTGTGCCAAACTGAGTTTCGAACCCGTCTTTTGTTTTACCTTGAGGCGTAAACATCACACCTGCATTGTTTATAAGGCCGTGCAGTTCACTATAGTTTAAATGGAATTCTTTCACAAAGTTTCGAACTGAACTCAAATCACTGAGGTCAAGATTCATCATTTCAATTCTTGCCCAAGAGACAGACTTTTGTATTGATGATCTCGCTTTTTCTGCTTCAGAAAATCTTCTGCAAGCTAAGATCACCTTTGCTCCTTGTTTTGCAAGCTGTTTGGCTGTCATGAATCCAATTCCAGAGTTACCACCCGTAACGATGTAGGTTTTATTTTTAAGATCTGTTTTGAGAATATGTTCAGGACATGTGAGAGTTTTTGGCATTTAAATTCCTTGAATTAGTGACCATTGGTCATTAATTTAAGTTTCTCTTGGTCACCTGTCAATTTACTTTTTCTGGAGCTATTCTTTAAACAGATGATGGAATATCCTAATAACCATGACCAAACGATATTTAAGGGCAAGGCAGCCAGAACAAAAAGAAGAAAGAAAACAGCATCTTTTAGATGTTTCCCGCGATTTAATTGATAAAGAAAGTGATCTAAGTCTTTTAAGCCTTAATGAGATTGCCCGTTCCGCAAAAATGGCAAAAGCAAATATTTATCGATACTTTGAATCCCGTGAGGCATTATTATTAGATTTATTATGGGACGAATGGCAAGTTTGGTTCAAGGACTTTCAAAAAGACTGGCCCAAGGTTCCTAGGAATAAAAAAAGTTTTGATCATTTGATTAAAACTATGGCAATTTCGATTGCTAAGCGAGATTTACTTTGTAACCTCACCACGGCCTTACCTTCTGTGATTGAAAAAAATCTCACTGAAAAAACGGTGAGAGAATTTAAATATCGTTCAATAGAACTTTTTGGAAAAATAGCGATCTATTTAGAATCTTGTTCTAGTGAATTAAAGTACGATGCTTATATTATTTTTCTTCAAGATACAGTTAGTCTTATTGCTGGAATTTATCCGTTCTCTCATCCAAATGATGTGGTCGCAAGAGTCCTACAAGACCCTCAATTACATTTTTTTAAGAGAGATTTTTGTGCAGAGTTGGAACGGTATATGATTCCTATAGCGAATGCACTAAAGACTAAGACAATTTAGAGATAAAATTAAAGATTAATTTTTTATCATTGCCTTTAGGAACTTGGGTTCCTGTGAATTGATTATTTACTTTTGCTTTCAAAATGCTTGATCTTTCCATGCTTCTTACTCAAAGTTATCCATAGTAGGTGGGCATATTCTAGGTTTTTTGGAACTTGCCAATTAGGAAAATGTAACCAGATAGGGAGGGAACAGCCTTGCTTTTTTTAAGCCTTCTATATACTTTGGAAACTTTTCTAGAAAGATTTATTTTTAAATCGTGATGTGTTTATGAAAACAAGCTAGATTGGTCTTATCTGAAGATTGTTATTTATAAAATATTTTAGAGACCATTTTTGAGAGATTGTCTTTTTGATTTATGAATTATTTTTATAGGTCAAATATAATTTGTAAGAGAGATCGCTTAATTCATTTTCATTGTCAGTTTTGTCTCTATCTTTTCCGTAATAATGGTTAACAAATACTTCATTTATTATATTCATCAAATTTTCATGCAGGTGTCTTTTAATGAACTTGTCATACTCATTCAAGTGCTGTGATTTAAGTGCTTCTTTTATTTTTTTTTCTTCTTTAAGAATCAGTTCTAAACCACTCTTGGGGTCCTGATTTGCATAAGTATAATAGTAGGCAGTCGCGATAATTTTTGATGTTTCTTCAAAAGGTTTTAAAAAAATCTGATCCTCGTATTCTCTCGCTGTTAATAATCTATTTTTTTGATCCTCCGTTAAATTTTCCTTTTCACTAGTGATGAGTTTAGACAGTTCTATTCCCACTGGAGAAAATACATCAGATAAGTTCATTGCGAGGAAGGAGAGACCATCGAGGTTGCCTGGATTTTCTTTCAGATATTTAATGCTTGTTTTTAATGCGATATCCTTTTTAGAAACCAGGTGAGAAAAATCACTGATGTCTTTTATGTATTCAAGATCAGAAGCGTCGGTGTAACTTTTTTTGCAAATTTTACATGAGACTGACCTCACTTCATCTGTATCATCTTCACTTGGGATGCAGCAACTTTCGCATGCATATGCATATTCAACATCATGGTAGTGTTTGTAACCGATGTTGTGAAAAAGTTCATGAAAAAGAGTTTTCTTTAGATCTTTTTCTCCTCTCTCTCCTTGTGTCTTCTTTCCTTTCAGATATTCCGGGTCAATGGAGATCCCTGGGTGTTGAAGCCTGGAGGTCGATGCAACTGGACCCGCTGTTCCGTGGGCGACTGCTTTGGACCAGTTATATTCATCGGAACTTTCATTGCATAGTATTTGCACTGAAGGGGGTGGTGCCAGGATATTCTTTAAAAGATTAAAGTTTTTTAAAGCGCCGTTTCCATCTTTTTCATTTTTTAATTTATCAAGACAACCTAAACCCTCTTGAATTGAGTTTTCAAGATTTTTTAAGAACCATTCTTTTGAGTTCTCCATAAAGCAGGATTTTTCAACTCTGAAGCCAGAATCTGTTAGTGTGTATTCATCAATTCCGTTCACAAGATGGATAATTTCTTCTGTAAAATTCTGTGTTTTACCTAATCCATCATCCTGGTTACATTTATTTCTAAATTCTAGGAGATCACTATGGGACCTGTATTCAATGTCCCATTTACTATCATCATTTTTATCAATTTGGGTAAGAGACATATATTTTTTTAATTTTGTATCTATCCAGTAAGAAATTTTTTTTCGTGGTTTATTCCCTATCTTCTTTTGATCTACAATTTTCGTGAACTCTTCATCTTCTGAAAAAAATAATGTCTGCCGGTCAAAAATTCCATCAAAGTTTATATCCTCTTTTATTTCTTTTACAATTTTCCTCTCGTTGATTATTACGTAATCAATTTTTTTGTCATTGTTTGTATCGAAATTTTTTACCTCTTGGGTAGCATCAACTTTTCTTACAGGACTAGCACTGACCAATACTGGTTTCAGGATAAGGAGCAGATGGGAAAGAAAGAGAAAGGTATTCACCATTTCCTCTTTTTCGTCATAAAGAGGAATATTCTTTATCTTTCTGGTTCTTAGGACGTTTCCATCTTTTTTAAAATTAAGTGGATGGTTTTTGTCTGGAGAACGCGGCATTAATTAAAAAGGTGATTATATAGGACTTCAGGATCCGACAGCCTTAATAAAAAAGCCTATTTCTTGATAGGCTTTTTTATCCCAGGACTTTCTTCCTGTGCCATTTTTTCATCATCCTCATTTACATACATGCCTGATCCCACGATGTAGGTATCTTTCCCGTGTTGAACTTTCATAACAAACGTGTGCTTAAGGGTCATCTCACTCTCATTGGGTTTGTACCAGTAGTAGTGGGTCCATGCTTTGCCCTTTTTTAGGGCCGCGGAGATATAATCCTTCACTATGGTGATGTCACCGGCATTTTTAAGCTCGGCTATGTTTTTTCCTTCAAGGTAAGGCTGAGCGGGATTAACAAGTTCCACTCCTTCAGGAGCGTCCACAAAAACATAGGTGTCCATAAAGTAAAATGATCCCTTCTTGTTCCGAAGTTCCTCGAAGGCCTTTGGGCCTTTTTTCTCAATGAGCCCACTGGCGCGGTTTACCACATCCTCGATCATGGATTTGTCGAGCTCCATATGATAGCTGGCGGAACCGATGATTTGCTGCTTTCCAGAGGGGAGAGTGACTTTTTTAAGAAATGCAGACTTCCACGCTGGATATACCTGGTTGGGAAAGGGATACATGTAATGGACCCAACCCTCACCAGTAGAATTTTGAGCTGCATCTAAAAACATCTTACCATAAGGCCTACCAAGAATATCTTTTTCTTCTTTGCCGTTTTTGCCCTCAAGGGAAGGATCCGCGGCATGCATGGCCCTCACGCCATCCATATTCCACACAAAAAAATATGTGTCTCCCTTAAACCACTTAGATCCCTTTTTTCTAAATTCTTCATAGGCGCCCTCGCCCTCTTTTTTAAGGAGCTCTGCACCTTCTCTCACAAGCTTTGTAAGTTCAGTGGCCGTCATCTCTGAAAGAGGGGAATTTCCTCTTTTAGCATCGGCAAGGTAAACGCCACTTCCCACCACTAGCCACTGGTCTTGGAATTTTACTTTCTCTATATAGGCGGATTTTTTGGTCGGAACACTCTCTCCAGGTTTGGGCCACATATAATCCACCCACCCTGATCCCTTTTCATTGGCGACCTTAAGCATGTCTTTTATGAATTCCTTATTTTGTGAGTCCTTCATCTCTAAAAGATTTCTTCCTTCCAGGTTGGGGAAGGCAGGATTGACCAGGTCTACTCCCTTTGAGTTAATGACGAAGATGTAAGAGTCTTTGGCGCGAAACCGTCCTGTTTCATCACGTAAATTGGAGAAGGCATCCTTACCTTTTTGTTCAATGAGCCCCACAGCGTCCTTAACCGTGTCTCTGATAAAGCTCTTCTCCATCCGCTCGTTGTACATGCCACTTCCTACGACGTAGCTTTTACCGGACGGGGCCTTGATGAGTTTGACAAAGCTACTTTTCCAGCGGGGTTGAATCTGTCCTGGAATAGGCCACTGGTAATGATACCAGCCCTGAGGTTTTTCGGGCAGGGTGGTGGCAGCCGCAATGAGTCCCTTGATAATAGGGCGGCCATTGATGTCCTTAAGATCAAGGTCGTTTTTACCCTGTAATGCAGTATCGGGATGGACAAGCATCTTACCTTCAGGGTCCAGGACAAAAACATACTTATCTTTTTTTCTCCATTGACTATCATCTTGAGAGAGTTCTTCAAAGGCCGATTCGCCTTTGTTTTTGACTAAGTCAGCAGCCTTGTTTACCAGATGAACCAGGTCTTTGGTTTCTTTGTAATCAAAGTCCTCTGCTCTTCCTACAAAAACATAAGAAATGAAAAGTAATAAGGTGGTAAGGAACTTTGACATGGGTACCTCCTGCATTTAAAAAAGATTGAAGCAAAATCTGTACCTTGAGAAAACTTATCTAGAAGGACTGCAGCGTATGATTGGCATTAAGAGATTTAATCATTTATAGTGGATGCATGAAAAAAATTGTTATACATGAACCTGGAGACTACTCAAAACTTAAAGTTGAAGAAGCTCCAGACCTAGTCACCACTGATCCAAACGAAGTGATCGTTGATGTGAAAGCGACGGGAATTAATTATGCGGATATCATCATCCGCTGGGGTCTCTATAAATCAGCGAAAGAATTTGTGGGATGGCCCATCACTCCAGGTTTTGAATTTTCTGGAACTGTTAAAGGGTCAGGAGAAAAAGTTTTGGGAGTGACCCTCTTTAATGGATATGCCTCTGAGGTCAAGGTTAATAGATCACAACTTTATCCCTTACCCCAAGGAATGAGTTTTGAGGAAGGGGCTGCCTTTCCCTGTGTCTTCATGACTGCTTACCACGCATTAATTCAAAATGTGGTCATACGACCTGGGATGACTGCACTAATTCATTCCGCAGCAGGCGGGGTTGGGAGTTCCTTGGTTCAACTCTGTCGCTTAAAAGGGATCCGTACCATCGGAGTGGTGGGGTCAAGTCATAAGACCCAGACACTCAAGGCCCTGGGCTGTGATGAGGTGATTGATAAATCAAGTGAGGATCTCTGGGAAAAAGTTAGGACTTATGCCCCAAACGGAGTTGACCTTGTTTTCGACGCCAATGGTGCAGAGACTCTGAAAAAAAGCTACAGGCATCTGGCTTCTTGTGGAAAGCTCATCGTTTATGGGGCCCATTCCATGTTTCCCAAAGAGGGGGGGAGAGTGAACTGGCCAAAACTCTTGGTGGATTATTTTAGAACACCTCGTTTTAATCCACTAGATATGACTTCAGATAATAAAAGTGTGGTAGGATTTAATCTCTCTTTTCTCTTTGGACGTAAAGATTTACTTAAAGAGGCCTTCGATGAACTTCTTAAGTGGTATGGAGAAGGACTCATTCGTATTCCAATGATCAAGACTTATCCCTTGGAAGAGGTGGGTCTTGCCCACAAAGAACTTGAATCAGGTAAAACAGTGGGAAAGCTTGTTCTTACCATAACGTGAAAATATGAATAATCAAAAACCTACTATCTGGATTGATGCCGACGCTTGCCCTAAATTAGTGAAAGAGATCATCTATAAGATCTCCCACCGTCTACAACTTCATGTTGTTCTGGTCGCAAATAAATCAATGTTTATTCCACCAAGTCCTCTCATTCGGCAAGTGACAGTTAAATTAGGTGCAGATGTGGCCGACAATTATATCGTGGAGCAAGTTAAGGAAAACGATATTGTCATTACGGCCGATCTTCCACTTGCGGCCTTTATTGTGGAGAAAAAGGCCATTGGATTAAATGTCCGCGGAGAAATTTATACAGAAGATAATGTAAGAGAAAGATTATCCATGCGGGACTTTATGAAGGAACTTCGGGACAATGGTGTCATTACTGGGGGGCCGGAGAGTTTTGGTCCTAAGGATGCAGAGAGATTTACCAATGCGATTAATAAAATACTTAACAGTATGAAATTATGAGTAAAGTGTACTTTAGACAGTCCCCTGTATTTTTTTCATTGCTTCAACTATTGAATCCAAAAATAGAATAAATTTAAAAGAAAAGGTTTCTAGGCATTAAAATTTAAAAACTTAATGGGCAGGTTTCTATGAAATTACCTCTTTCATTGATTTTAGCGACAACACTCTCAACCTCATTGGTATGGGGGCAAACTTATCCAGACACGGAAATTTCCTTGGATGTTTGTAAAGGTGAATCCTACAAAAGTGAGATTAGTCAAAACGCTATGATGAAGCAGTGTCTTAAGGAGGCTTCAAGGTATAAGAAGGGCCTTATTAAAAAAATGCTCAAAGATGGTGCCTTGGGTGAGGCCTTAAGAGTTTTTCTTAAGCGAAAGAAGAAATTTTTAACTACGGACTCAATATCTGTAAGTGCTCAGGTAGATCAGGAAATTACCAACCTCTCAGACGCAGAACTAAGGGATTTTGTACTAGAGAATCTAAAAGAGAAAGTGAGTCAATCTAATCTTCCAAAATACGACCTTATTTTTCCCCTTGAGATTTCTGTTGAAAATAATGAAGGTAAAATTTGTAAGCTTGATATGAAGGCCCCACCGGTGGTTGATATAAAAGACCCCACTGATTGTAAGTTTTGTAAAACGGTGGATGTGATGAAAAATTTTGTGGATGACTGCGCTTACTTTACGTCTGAAGGCTTATCTGAGGAACAGGCTCTTTCCATCCTGGGAGGGAATATTGAAAATAAAAATGTTTTTTGTCATAACAAAAACGTGACACCCACAGACCTTACTTCAATAAATAGTTTTGGAGATCAAATATGTGAAGTCTTACAATCTGGGGATGAATTGCCACAATTAGAAATTATATCCACCAGGAATTTATACCGCGATAAGACAGTGGACCTTGCCCTAAAAAGGGGTGATTTTATAAAAAAATACCTTTATCAATACTTAACTGTTAATAAAGGCAATTGTGGTATTGAAAATAATATTCCGGAAGTGTTAACTAGTTATTCCGCCTTTGAAAAAAAGTTTCAGTCGTCGCCACTTTTTGTCTACGAGGGTAATAAAAATGGTGACTATGGACCAAATCCTTACGCAAAACCATCAGAGTATGAAACTGAAATTAAAAGATATAGTGATCATTTAGAAAAATTTATCAGTTTAAATACTAATCTCATGTCGTCATATCAAACTGAGATAAAGAAGATTCAGTCAGAAACGAATAACCTGAAATCAGAATTTGAGGAGCTCGAGGAGCGTTACAATCAAATTAAAGATAATGAACAAAATGTTCAAAGAGCACAGTCATTTGCCTCTGGTATCGCATCTGAGATGATGCAGATAAACAACACGATTTCACTTAATTATCAGAAGATGTCCAATCTTGTGAAAAAATTAAAGTCCACTCAAACAAAGCTACTAAATTTGAGTCAAGAAAAAGCTCCTAAAGTTGAGCTATTGACACAATTCTATCTTGATCCAGTAAAAAATAAAAGAATCTGGGATGAGAAGATTTTTAATGAACTTAAAATGGCAAAGATCTCATTTACTCCAGTAGTTAAAACCGAAGTAGATGAAGTGATTGAAGCCTTTGATCCTGAAGTTCGTAAATATCTTAAAGCACTTCTTTCAATGGATGCCTTTGCTTGTAAAGTAAAAGAGGTCCGCTCACCCAAAAAATCGAAGACTTTTACTCCTTCACAATTTTAATCAGCATTTCCTATTCACACTGACACCTCATTCCAGAGCGTCAGTGTGAATGTTTTTTAATCTCTCATAAATTTATTAAATCATTTCTATCAAAAATTTTATTTAGAGAGTCTTTAGCTTTATAAAGTCCAATTAAGACTTATTCTTCCAGAGTTGTTCTCTAAACTTTTTGCCCAATCAATTCTAAAAATAGATGTTTATGGAAGAATTCGGAATGAGTCACTCCCACAAAAAAGGACTTAAGGAGCAACTTAAGCTTCTTATTGATCACGCACCCGGTGCCATGGCCATGTTCGACCACAACATGAGGTACATCTGGGCCAGTAAACGCTGGATTGAGGATTATAAACTGCAAGGGGTTAAGTTGCTTCACAGGTCTCATTATGAGGTCTTTCCAGAAATCCCAGAAAATTGGAAACGTGCCCATAAGGAGGGTTTGTTGGGCAAAGTTCTTAAAGTGTCAGAGGAACCTTTTGTAAGACTTAATGGAGAGGTTCAGTGGACACGTTGGGAAATACACCCTTGGCACAAGGATGACGGAAAAGTTGGAGGCATCATCATTTTTACGGAAGATATAACTGAAAGAAAAAAAAATGAAGAGGAGAGGATTAAGCTTCAAGAATCCTGGAGGGAGAGGCTTCAGAAATTAAATTTTGAACTTGAGTACCGGGTTCAAGAGAGAACCAAAGAACTTGACCTGCAAAACACCATCATAAAACATGCTACGGAAGGAATTTGTTTGGTTGAGCCAGTAACCGGTAGAATCCTCTTTGCTAACCCAAGATTTGCTAAAATGTTTGGCTATGATGAAGGTGAGCTTGAAGGAAACAGTGTTGCGATACTAAATTATGATGACCGCTACCATACCGGAGATAATAGAGCAGAAAAAATTCTAACTAGTATTGATGAGAAAGGTGAAGTTACATATGAAGTTAAAAATATAAAAAAAGATGGTACCGTTTTTTGGTGTCGTGCCAACGCCACTATTTACTTTCACCCAAAATTTGGAAAGGTCTTTCTCGCAGTTCAGGAAGATATTACAGAACAAAAAATAATTCAAAGTAAGCTTTTAGAATCAGAAAATCAGTATCGAACAATTATTGAAAATGCTTATGACTCAATTGTGACTTGTGATACTAAGGGAACAATCATCCGCGTAAATAAACAGCTTATGGCAAAGTTTGGTTATTCCGGTGAGGAACTTATTGGTCAACCCGTCGAAATTCTCATGCCCCAACGATTTAGAAACCGCCATATTAATCATGTAAATGATTTTATGAGAAATCCTCAATCCCGTGGGATGGGTGTAAATAAAAATCTTTTTGCAAGAAAAAAAGACGGGTCAGAGTTCCCTGTTGACATTGCTTTAAGTCCTGTTCAAACAAATGAAGGTTTAAAGGTTACTGCCTTTATTCGAGACATCACAGAAAGAAAAATCCTTCAGGATCAACAGGCATTTCTTTTAAAAACTGCAAGTTTACTTTCAGAAACACTTGGTCTCGATGAAAGAATTCAAATTATGTTGAAACTTTTAGTCCCAGATTTAGCAGATTCCGCTCTCATAAGCCTTCATGATGATCTTGATATAAAATTAGATTATTCCCATTTTTCCTACGGACAATCTCACATGGAATTAATTGAAATCTTAAAAAAAATTCCGGAAAATAAATGGAATAGGGATAGCTCATTTATTTGGAATAAAGAAAACGAGACGCCTCGTGAGTCAGATTTATTTATGCTGAACTCCTCAGTATTTTCCTCACTTTTGATTTTACCGATATCTCTTAATTTAGAAAAGATAGGAGTCTTGGTACTGGGAAGTCTTGGGACAAGAGTTTTTTCCCAGAAAAATTCAAATTTTATGAAGATTCTTGTTGAAAGGTTTGCTTATGCGATTCAAAATGCAAAACTCTATCTCAAATCTTTAAGGGCGATCAAGGGTAGGGAGAGGATTCTCTCTATTGTCTCCCATGATTTAAAAAATCCCTTGACCGTTATTGACCTTTCTTTATCTTTAATATCAAAAAATCGTTCTGAATCTTCACATCTTGAAACTCAATTAAATAGAATTAACAGGGCCTCTCAGCAAATGAAAGGGCTCATAGATGATCTTCTTGATTTTGGCAAAATGGAGTCTGGTAATTTTTCAGTGAGAAAAAATAAATCAAGTCTTCTGGAATTGGTTTCACAATCAGTGGAAAGTATTAATGACCTTGCACAAGAAAAAAAAATAACGGTACATTCTCACTTACCTTCAGATGATATTGAAATTTATTGTGATAAAGACAGAGTTCTTCAGGTCCTATGGAATCTTTTGGGAAACGCCCTAAAATTCACTCCTATTGGTGGAATCCTCACTCTTTCTGTGAAAATTTTGAAGGATCAAGTTGAATTTGTTGTAAGTGATACGGGTCCTGGGATTGATTCTTCTGAGGCTAAAAAGATTTTTGAATCCTTCTGGCAGGCAAAAGAAACATCGACTCTAGGAACAGGTCTCGGTCTTTCTATTGCGAAAAATATCGTTGAGTCTCATGGTGGAAGGATTTGGGTTATCTCAAACAAGGGAGAAGGTTCTCATTTTCACTTTACATTACCAAGACTAATCCCTGACTTTTTAGGTATTAATCCGCAATGATTTTTAAACCTACTCACAAGAATTTTTCTCTTTGTGAGTAGGTTTCAAGCTTTTTTTTGAAATTTAATTGGGATTAAAAACTAGTGCTTTATCTCAATTCTTTTTGCTGATAATTTACTTTCTTCCATTTTATTTAACGTAACTTCCAGGATTCCATTCTTGTAAACGGCTTCGACCTTATCGGCATCAACTTCTGTATTTAACGGAATTGACCGATAAAAACTTCCATAATTAAGTTCTGATCGGTAATATCCTTTGTTCTCTTTTTTCCACTCACTTTTTTTCTCACCTTCAATGATGAGATTATTTTCACGTAGAGTGACATTGATGTCTTTTTCTTTCATACCAGGGATTTCGGCCAGGATATGAATATTTTTATCTGTTTCTTTTACCTCGATTCTGGGCGAAAACCCCTCAACTGTTTTAAAGACATCTGGTGAATAGAACTCTCTTCGAAACCTGTCGAACATATCTTCCATGTCTGACAAAGGAGACAGTGCCCTTTCGGCCCAAAGGGGATTAGAAGAGAATGTAGGTAAAAAGTCTCTGTTCCAAAATGCCATAGATACCTCCTGGTATGAATTTGTTTCTATGCTCTTAAAAAGATCCTAATGAGGTAGGGGATTTCTGAAAACTTTATTTATCCTGAAGTGGATGCGTTTATCTTAAGCTAAAAACAACGTTTCTTTTGTTTGTTAATTTTTAAAAATTTGATTGAGAGTGTGAACACTGAAATCTGAAACAAAGGAGTTTTTATGATAGTGAAAGAATGTATGACTAAAAATGTTAAACTAGGTAGTCCCACCATGTCTCTTACAGAGGCGGCAAAGTTAATGAAAGAGGGGGATTTTGGTATTCTTCCAGTAAGTGATAAGGATCGTCTTGTTGGCATGATTACTGACAGGGACATTGCGGTTCGGGCTGTATCCGAGGGTAAAGATCCCAATAGGTCATACGTAGGAGAAGTTATGACTAAAAAAGTGCTTTATTGCTATGAGGATCAGGATTTAAATGAGATTGCCAAAAATTTAGGTGCTAATCAAGTAAGAAGGTTGCCTGTATTAAACCGACAAAAAAGATTAGTAGGAATACTTTCTCTTGGAAACATTGCAGAGTCTGGTGCAAATCCAAAAGAAATTGATGATGCCTTAATTCACATCTCTAAAAGAAAGTGAATTAAGGCATTTGATATAATCTGTTAAGTTAGGGTTTTAGCTTACCAATACATCTTACGGAGCGGGGGACGTAGAGTCCTCCGTAAGACTCTGCTCCAATTTTTCCCATAAAGAAAAATGCTCCACCTGAGAAACCGTCCCATCTAGATGAGGTCCAAAAGACATCATCCATTCTTGGAAGGGCCTGGCGCATACCATTGACTTCAGCAGTCTTATAGTCCTCAATGGTGGGGAGTTCCCAAGTGACCTCTGTTATGCCACCAGTCCTAGTGTTTTGTGGACTTGCGCAAGCTATGAGGGCTGAACTGAATACGAACTCTGAAGCTAAGCGGTCTGACCAGAGGATCCCTGTTTTAGAATCCTGATAAATTTCTCTTTCTGCTCCGTTAATATTCTCTAGTTTAGAAACCAGTACAAAGGAATGGTTTCCTTTGAGTGCTGGATTTTTTAATTCACAATCTTGAATCCTCTCTTCGATCGTCCCCTCGGTGCCGCAGGTCGTTGCCCCATAGGTGGTAGAACTAAGTAAAAACATACCGAAAGACAAGAGTGTAAAGGTTATTTTAGAAGTTTTTGTAAAAATGGATTTTTGCATGACTTTCCCCCCTTTTAAGGAATGAATCTTGAAACCAATAAAGCACCCTCTTATAGCCTTAATTTGAGTGAGGAGGTGCTTTATTGTAAAAATTCCATGATGATTCTACTTCTTCAAAAGAGGAGTTCCTGCGGTTTCCCGTATTAATGAGTTATGTACATCCTTAATATTTTTCCCTAATCTATAAAAGAATGTATCAATTAAGACCTTACCAAAAAGAAGCAGTAGAAAACGCTCTTTCCTATTTTAGAAAAAAACGCGATCCAGCGGTCATTGTTTTACCCACCGGGGCTGGAAAAAGTCTGGTCATCGCTGAACTAACCCGGATTGCGAAGGGAAGGGTTCTCATCCTGGCCCATGTTAAAGAGCTCGTCGAACAAAACTATAAAAAATATATTAGTTACAACCTCTCTGCTGGGATTTTTTCTGCTGGCCTTGGAAAAAAGGAGTGGAGTGATAAGGCGATTTTTGGAAGCATTCAATCCGTTGCCCGTGCTCCCCAAGATTTTTTTAAAGAGTTCTCACTCCTGATCATCGATGAGTGTCATCGGGTTTCTGATGAAGGTGAAACCCAATACCAGGAAGTAATTCAAAGACTAAAGGAGCTTAACCCACAAATCTGTATCCTTGGTTTAACTGCCACCCCCTATCGCCTGGGTCTAGGATGGATTTATGAATATTCTCATAGGGGTGAAATAAAAACAGAACAAGAGAGGTTTTTTAAAACCTGTGTTTATGATCTTCCTGTGAGCTATATGATCAAGAATAAGTTTCTCACCCTTCCAGTAAAGGTGGATATCCCTGTCACTTGTTATGACTTTTCTGAACTATCTGATAAAAACAGGATGTACTCACTCTCTGAGGTGGAGGAAATACTAAAAAATCAAAAGCGCCTCACCCCTTTGATTGTAAAAAATATTGTGGATATTACCGAAAAATTTAACCGACAAGGGGTAATGATTTTTAGTGCCACGGTTAAGCATGCTGAGGAAATAGTGACCTATTTACCCAAGGAAGAGACAAGACTTGTTTTAGGTGATACGGATTTGGAGGAGAGAGATCAGATCATTCAAGATTTTAAAAATAAAAAGTTTAAATATCTAGTGAATGTTTCTGTTCTTACCACTGGATTTGATGCCCCTCATGTGGATGTTATTGCCATCCTTCGTCCCACAGAATCTAATAGCCTCTATCAGCAAATTGTTGGAAGAGGTCTAAGACTTGATGCGGGTAAAACTGATTGTTTCATTTTGGATTATACCGGAATGGGGCATGATATTTATTCACCGGAAATCAGTGATAAAAAAAATCAAAAAGAATCTGTTCCTGTTTCAATACCATGCCCGAAATGTGGTCTCCATAACGATTTTTGGGGGATTGTGGATTTTGAGGGAGAGGTGATGGAGCATTTTGGAAGAAAATGTAGGGGAGCAACCCAGGATCCAGTTTCCTTAAAAATAACACCCTGTGGTTACCGGTTTAGATTTAAAATTTGTCATAGGTGCCAGAGTGAGAACGATGTGACGGCACGACAATGTGAAAAGTGCTCTGAAGTTCTTATAGATGCTGATTCCAAATTAAAACAGGCAAAACTTTCAAAAAATGCCCACGTGCTTATCCCGGTGGAAGTTTCTTTAACTGAAAAAATGGATAAGAATTCTTTGCCTTATTTAGAGATCCGTTATTATGATAATGACTCTCAGTATTTAAGTGAGGCACATTTTTTTAATAGTTCTACTGCAATTAAAAAATTTAATATCAATTTTCTCAGGTCCCATCTCAAGAGACCAGAGTTACAACCTGCAGTTAAGACCCCACAGGATGTCATAAAAATGAGAAAATATTTACGAATGCCCTCTTTTGTTATGGCGAGGAAGCAGGATAAATTCTGGAAAATTACTGAAAAAATATTTTCTGAAGAAATCAGTCACTAACATTTGAAATAACAAATTAGATTGTAGTGGGGAATAATTTATTGCAACTCTTTTTCCTCGTGGATAAGATTATTCTACAAATTCTTAATTCATTTCAGGAATCTCTATGCACGATCATTCTGAAAAAGGACTTGAGTGAACTCTCGGTCCCTGTCTCTCTATATTGTATCTCTTCATAATTTTTTTAAACTAAATCACTCTGCCAATAAAATGCCACGGTCTTTCAGAGTGCCATTTGATCGTTTTTATTTCAAGTGAAAATAAAGACCTTCTCCAAATCGTATGAAAGGAAAAAATAAATGAATCAATTAACTAAAGAACAGGTTTTAAATGAGATTAAAAATTCTCCTAATCCAAAAGTAAAGGTGGCCGTCACTGATATAGATGGAGTTTTAAGAGGGAAATACATCCATAAGGATAAGTTTTTTTCTGCCGTTGAGGGTGGTTTTGGTTTTTGTGATGTTATTTTTGGCTGGGATATCAATGACCTTGCCTATGAAAATATGGATTTTACTGGCTGGCATACAGGGTATCCGGATGCACTTGCACACCTAGATTTAAGGACTTTCAGGAAAGTTCCTTGGGATGGTGATGTTCCTTTTTTTCTTGGTGATTTTCATTTGGATGTGTGCCCAAGAAATCTTCTTAAAAAAGTTCGTCAAACTGCCACAGAGATGGGATTTTCGGCCTCTTTTGGACAAGAATTTGAATGGTTTAATTTTAAAGAGACGACAGAAGACCTTCATGAGAGAAATTTTAGCTCTCCCGAGCATTTAACTCCTGGGATGTTTGGTTACTCCCTCCTTCGCATGGCGAATAATTCTGATTTTTTCAACGATATTTATGATCTTATGATGAAATTTAATGTTCCTATTGAAGGGCTTCATACGGAAACTGGTCCTGGAGTTTTGGAAGCGGCGATCCTCTACGGAGACGTCTTGGAATCGGCAGATAGGGCGGTTCTTTTTAAGTCTGGAGTTAAGGAAATCGGAGTGAAATATGGGATTATGCCTACGTTTATGGCAAAAATTTCTGAAAAGCTACCTGGATGCTCAGGCCACTTACATCAGAGCCTATCAGATGGGAAAAATAATCTTTTCTTTGACGGAAATTCTCCCACAACGATGAGTGAGCTTATGGAGAATTATCTAGCTGGTCTTCTTTATTGTATGCCACATGTTCTTCCTATGTATGCTCCGACCATTAATTCATTTAAAAGACTTGTTGAAGGAGCATGGGCCCCTACGACTATGACCTGGGGAATAGATAACCGTACCACCAGTGTAAGGGCCCTCCCGGGAAGTTCAAAATCAACTCGTATAGAGTTAAGAGTGGTGGGTTCTGATGCCAACCCATATCTTGCCCATGCTGCTTCACTGGCGTCTGGTCTTTACGGTATTGGACACAAATTAAAACTTCCATCCATGACTAAAGGAAATGGTTATCTGGACAAAAGTCATGGCGTGCTTCACCGGAGTTTATGGGATGCCACTCAGGTCTTTAAGAATTCAACTGTGGCAAAGGAACTATTTGGGGATCAGTTTGTTGCTCATTTTGCTGGAACTCGGGAAATTGAGTGCAGGCACTATGCAAAAGCCGTCACTGATTGGGAATATAAACGTTATTTTGAAATCGTATAATCAAAGGAATACATATGAATTATGATTGGAACCAGCGCTACAACTATAATTTTCCAACCTCTATCCGTTTTGGTAAGGGAGTGGTGGATGAACTAGGAACTCACCTCAATGAGCAGGGGCTAAAACGAGTGCTTCTTGTGGCCGATTCAGCTCTAACAAAACTACCCGTTTTTGAAAAAGTCCAAGGGATCCTTAAGCAAAGTGGTCTCAATGTTTTTGTTTCTTCTGAAATTGCAAAAAATCCTGTGAAGTCAAATGTCTTAAAAGGTGTAGAGATTTTTAAGGAAAATGGTTGTGATTCTATTGTTGGATTTGGTGGCGGGGCCAGTATGGATGTGGCCCGTGCCATTGCACTAAAGGTTCATCACCATTTAGATCTTTTTGATTATGATGATGCTATTGGCGGAGACCGCCACGTCACTGGTGAAGTTCCTTACTTTGTGACTGTACCAACCACTTGCGGAACTGGTTCCGAAGTTGGCCGCTCTACAGTCATCGCAGATGATGTCACCCATGAGAAGAAAATTTTATTTTCACCTAAACTTATGGCAAAAAAAGTTTTTGCTGACCCTGAGCTTACCCTGGCACTCCCTTCCTTCATCACTGCTGCAACAGGCATGGATGCCCTCACTCACAATATTGAGGCTTACCTTGCTAAGGGGTTTTTTCCCTTATGTGATGGAGTGGCACTTGAAGGAATCCGACTTATTTCCCAAAGTCTTGAGAGAGCAACAAACAATCCTGATCTTGAAGCCCGTTCAAAGATGATGATGGGCTCCCTCATGGGTGCCACCGCTTTTCAAAAAGGATTAGGAGTTGTTCATTCCCTGGCCCATCCTTTATCCACTTTGGTTGATATGCATCATGGTCTTGCTAATGCGATTATGCTTCCCTACGGGATGGAGTTTAACAAATCTGTTTCTGCTCCGAGGATGTCAATTATTTCTCAAGTGGTGGGTCTTACGGATACGGGAGCCGATGCTTTTATTCATTGGATTTTTGAACTTAATAAAAAAATTGGAATACCCTCAAAGTTATCGACCCAAAATGTGACACTTCATCATGTTGAGAAATTATCTGAATTAGCAATAAAGGATCCATGCTGGATTTCGAATGAGAAACCAGTGACGAAAAATGATTTCGCTGGTCTTTATACTAAGGCCATCTAATGATCAAAATAGGTGTGACTTCCTGTTTTATGTATCCAGATCCCAACCGAGCGGTGTTTGGGCATAAAACTCTTAACTATCTTGAGCAAGACATGGGTCGCTTTCTTTCCAGGAAAGGAGTCATGCCCATTCTTATTCCTGATCTTCCCCATGTGGAGTTAGAAGAATTTCTTGAGGAGATGGATGGATTTGTGTTCCAAGGTGGAGCCGATGTTTCTCCAAAAAGCTACAACGAGGAAATGATTGAGAATGGACGCTGGCCAGGGGACTATCACCGGGATCAGTATGAATTAAAAATTATGGACTGGGCCTTCAAGAGGGGAAAACCCATACTCGCCATTTGCCGTGGTTTTCAACTCGCCAATGTTTATTTTGGCGGTACTTTGTATCAAGACCTCACGCTTCAAACCAATACACCTATTCAACATAGGAATGCGGAACTTTATGACCGTATTTTTCATGAGGTTCACTGTCCAGATGAGAGCTGGCTTAAGGCCATATACGGAAAAAAGAGTTTCACTGTGAATACAGTTCATCATCAAGGTCTAAAAGATTTAGGAAGAGATTTAGTTGTGGATGCCTATTGTCCGGAGGATAACTTGGTAGAGGCATTCCACTTCAAAAATTCCGAAAAAAAATTTTTAATGGCCTTACAGTGGCATCCGGAGTTCTCCCATACTCTTAAGGATCTCGTTGTAGATCCAGACCCCATTTATCATCATTTTTTAAAGAGGTTCATATGAAAATCATTAATCCTTCTACACAGGAAATCATTAAAGAATTGTCCCCTGATCATAAAATTTCAATACAAGAAAAATATGAACTCGCTCAGAAGGGGCAGGCCGAGTGGGCGAGGAAGACTTTAGAAGATAGGATCAAGTGCATTAAGCTTTTTGAATCCTATTTAAATCAAAATAAAGAAGATCTTGCCAGGGACCTAACTCTTGAAGTGGGAAAGCCATTTCAGGAATCTCTTAATGAGGTGAATGGCGCCAGAAATCGGATTAATTTTTTTATTGAGAATTCAGAAAAGTGGCTATCTCCAACAGAGGTTCATCGGGATGGAAATACAAAAGAGATCCTCGCCTTCGATCCTCTTGGGGTGATTGCTAATATCTCTGCGTGGAACTATCCATTTCTTGTTGGAGTGAACGTCTTTATCCCGGCACTCATTGCAGGGAATGCCGTTCTCTATAAACCATCTGAGTTTTCGACCCTCACTGGTTTTAACATTCATAAGGGCCTCCTGGCCTCCGGAATTCCAACTGATGTGTTTATTCCGGTTATTGGAGGGAGAGAAGCGGGAGAAGTCCTCCTTGATCTTCCTCTTGATGGTTACTTTTTTACCGGCAGTTATCAGACTGGAAAGTATATTGCCCAAAAAGTTTCTCACAAGCTCGTGCCTGTTAGTCTTGAACTGGGCGGAAAAGATCCCCTTTATGTCACAGATGAGATTGCAGACCTAAAACAAGTAGCTTCGGCCGTGGCGGAAGGTTGTTTTTATAACAACGGACAAAGTTGTTGTGCGGTTGAGAGAGTGTATGTCCATGAGGAAATTTACGGGGAATTTATGGGACACTTTCTCCAGGAAGTAAAAATGCTTAAGGTTGGAGATCCCATGAAGAAGGAGAACAACCAAGGTGCCGTGACTCGATCTGTTCATGTTCCTTTCCTTCAGGAACAAATCAAAGATGCCGTTGAGAAAGGGGCGAGAGTTCTTTGTGGAGGGGAGAGGACAACTCCTGATTCAAATTTCTTTTACCCAACGATTCTAACAGAAGTGACGCATGAGATGAGGATTATGAAAGAGGAAAGCTTTGGTCCCATCATTGGAGTCATGAAAGTAAAGAATGATCAAGAGGCGATCGAACTCATGAATGACTGCGAGTACGGTCTTACAGCTTCTGTTTACTCAAAAAATATAGACCGAGCAAAGAAAGTGGTGTCCCAAGTAAACGCTGGAACCTCTTATGTAAACTGTTGTGACAGAGTAAGCCCCTATCTTCCATGGGCAGGGAGAAAGCACTCTGGCCTTGGTGCAACCCTTTCTTACCTTGGAATCCTCTCCTTCGTCCGTCCAAGGGGATGGCATATTAGAGGATAGGCTTTGGCTCTTTTTATTGGCACTTGGCCCTGTTTTTTAACTTGAATGATGAAACAGGGCCATTCTAAGTTATGGAATGCTTAATCAGTAACTAAACCCTCTTATAATCCTTCAATGTCTAAATTTAAAGTTTACTCTAGCGATTCAAATGGATACTCACCCCCTGGCTACTATAAAGATCCCCCGTCCGCTTTTGTGGATCTGCAATCTGAGGAAAGTATAAAGAAGTGGCAGGAGGTTTTAAAAATGACGAGATCCGAACTCTTGTATGCTGTGGAAGAATTTGGTCCTTTGATTAAAAACATCCGACGGGGTCTTAGGAACCGAAAAAGCGATGCCGCTTAAAATGATAAAAATTTAACCCCTGAAATGCCAAGGATGATTGTCATAGAATGTTAGAGATTCTCGGTTTCTGATATTTTCTTACTTATATTTTTTCATCAAATCCAATGGTTGGAGGGATGAAAAAATTTCATACTCCTAAAATTAAGTTCAAATATTTTTTTTCATTTGTTTTAAGGACCTCACGAAAGGGGGATCCATGGAAAATACTTCTCAAATGATTCAAAAGCTTTATGGTGATTATTCTTCTCAGCTTGTCGATAGGCTTAACGATCTCTCTCCGGAGTTAAACCAGGTGATTCAAAATGTTGCCTATGAACAGTTTTGGAACCGACCAGGTCTTGATCTAAAGACAAAAAGTTTAATTACGGTCACTTCCTTGGTGGCACTTGGTAAGCATGAGCAACTCAAGATTCATATGAGGGGATTTCTTAATTGTGGGGGGACACACTCTGAGCTGGAGAATGTTTTTGTTCATTTGATCGTCTATTGTGGATTTCCTGCAGTGATGAATGCATTTTCAGTTCTTAAAGAATTATCAAGTGAACAATAAACATGAAGAAATTACTATCAAAACCCATCCTGTTGGTTTCTGGTTCTTTGTTACTTCTTCTTTTAGTGATGATTTTTTATGTCACAAATATTTTAAAAACCGATCTTATAAAAAGTGAGTACAGAAATCAGGAAAAAATAGCCAAAACCATAGAGCAATCACTGAACCTATTTTTCAGAACACTGGTTTTTATTACGGAGAGTACTGTATCCAGTAAAGAGTTTGAATACGAAAAGAATGTTGAAAGAGATGCGATCAGATACAATGACGTAACAAAGAGTGATTTGTTAAAAGGTTTTAATATCCTGGAGAATAAATCAAATCTCTCCTCTCTTTGGCAGGTCTACAAAGGTCTTCCAGATTTTGTAGAAGGAACACCCGTTGCTTCCGGAAGGCGAGAGATTGTTCGAAACATTCTCGCCAATAATCCAGAGCTTCATTATGCCTTTGAAATGGATATTAATGGAGACCTGGTTTTTCTTGAGCCTTATGCCACTCAGGTTGGCATTACGAGCTTTAACTTTGGATTCCGAGATTATTTGAAATTATCCAGAATTCATAAAAAGACAGTGATCTCTGAAGGCTATTTGAGCCATGATAAGGCGAAAACTCAAATACTCACAGTGGCAAGTCCCATTTTTGACAAGAATGGGGAGATCAAAAGAGTTTTTGCAGTCTCTCTTTCTTCTAAAGCGATTAAAGAGAAAATCTTTCTTGCCCTAAAAGAAACCATTGAGGACCTGGATGAAGGATTCCTATTTTTAGTCGATAAACATGGCCATTCTATTGCAAGCTCATCGGAGGGGATTATTTATAGTCCTATTGTAAACAAAGTCTCGGATGATAATGATTTTGGAAATCTAAGGCATCTAGATTTATTTAAAAGCATTAAATGGGATGATGATGTTTTTGAAAAAGGAAATTTATGGGAAAGGTCCACAAAATCATGGGACATCAATAAACTCTCACACTTTATTAAGGGTGAATTTATTCTGGGAGATTCAAATCAATTAGGAACACTTTATCCCATATCCATTTTAAATAACGAAAAACTTTGGGGAGTTATTGTTTCATCATCTAAAAACAAACTTGATGCAAAAATATCTGGAATTCTAAAGAGTGCTTTAATCCTTTGGATACTTCTTTCATTTATTGTACTTTATGTGACATTTGGTTTGTTAGGAAGAAATAAAAAACTTGAAGAGAAGCTCCTTCAGGATCAGGTTTCAATGGAATCTGTTAATGCACAAGTGGCACATGATATAAGATCTCCAGCAAGTGTCATGAAAAGAATACTTGAAAAGGACGCTCTCTCCTTGGATGATCAGAAGATTCTCGTGTCTCTGGTCAGACGGATTGGAGATATTTCTAATCAAATTTTGGGTCTTAAGAATAGGCCTGTTACGAAAGAAGAATCTCTCACTGTTTCTGAAACTGCCAGAATGATTATTGATGAAAAGAAACTTCAGTTTAGCATGTTTAACAACATAAAACTTCATCTCAAGGAAAATGCTCCTTTAGAAACCCGAACGGATTTTTCGAGCACTGACTTGGCCCGAATTCTCTCCAATCTCATTAACAATTCATTTGAAGCTCTCATTGATTATGAGGGGGTCATTGAACTTGAAATTAAATCTGACCTTGGGAAAGTGGTTTTCATCGTCAAAGACGATGGTGTTGGCATACCTGCGGAAAGACTAAAAAACATAAATTCAGGCTTATCATCTAAAAAATCGGGCAAAGGTCTTGGGTTATCTTCATCTAGAAAAAAAATTATTGAGGCAGGTGGCTCTTTCCACATCTGGAGCAAACAAGGAAGTGGAGCAGTCGTGGAGTTTTCTCTCCCAGTTATTCAAAATAAGAAGAATGTGTTTAAAACTATTCTTGTTGATGACGATAAATTTATAAGACTCAGTTGGGAGGATTCTTTTAGGAAATCTGGCCTTGATCTTCATACTTTTTCTCATCCCAAAAATCTTTTGCAGTCCCTTGATCGATTTTCAAAGGATGACTTTTTTATCCTTGATACATGTGGGCAGGGAGAGGATTTTTATGAACTCGTCAATAAACTTAAGGACAGGGAAATCTCAAACGTTTTCATTTATTCAGGATATGATAAAAACTTTTTAGAGAAAATGAACATTCCCTTTAATAACATCATTCCCAAGGATTTTGATTTAAGAACCATTCCTCTCTAGATGCGTAGTTTTTTAAGAAGGACTTCCAGATTATTTATTTCTGAAGCTGAGAAAGCACAGATAAATAATATGGAAGTTCCTTATTCTCCATTAAAAGATTCCAGTGTGACGGGTGAAAAATTATATTTTTAATATCCCGCCTTGTTCATATCCTCGGCTACTTGGGAACTCTCGTTGATCGTCCGTTGATTAATTGATGGAAGGTTTCCAAAATAACCAAAGGCTCGGATGGATTTATTTTGAACTTTTGATCTGGTAATATTAGTAAGATTATGTTTTTTGGAAATGATCCCTTTTACATAAAGATTTTCTGCAGTTGCATATTCTTTAACCATAGGACTTGCAACTTTATTCGCCCAAATTCTCGTAGACTCAGTGATGTGGCAGTGGACACAGTCTAAAGTTGAGGGGGAGTGAATCCTTGGGTTTTCAATGCGGTTAATGGTAACCATGGCCTTTTTGAGATCTTCTCGGTCGTATTCACTTATATCCGGGCCTCTGACTATTCTTGATAAATCGTCATCATTAAATTTTGTGAAGGGGAGGATTGTGCCCTTCATGCCAATTTTTTCAAAAAAGTCGTCATTGAAAAAATCCTGAATAAAAGATCCCACATTTAGTCTTGGGATTGCCATATTCGACCACTTCCCATCAGGATTTTTATCCAGGCCACTAAATTGCCACCATAAATCTCTTGTCATCATCTTCATGATGGTGATCCGGTTTAAGTTTGTATTTCCAGCAAAATTTAAAATGATTTTCTTTATTTCATTATTAAACGATGCTCTCCTGCCTGATTGCTTGAGAGCAGGGTGAATGAAGAGAGGTTTTGAATCAGTGTAAATTCCAAAAGATTCATTTCTCATTTTGAGGGCCTTGAGCTTTGAGGCAAGAATTTTAAACTCATCTTTGGTTAATCCATAAAATGCATGGACAGCAGCATCATAAGTTGTATTTTTTTTAAAATTTAATGGTTGCCATATAAGTCTCAGAACGGGAGAACATTTTTCTATTTTTTCGTCAGAAAAAATAAAGCAGGGATCAATTCTCATCCCCACAACCCTCAAAGCCTCGTAGTCATGCTCAGGATTGTCATAGACATCAACCACTATAAATCTCAGGGTCTCAGAGTGTTCATCTGGTAAGAGTTCACCTTTCATCCCGGAAGACCTGGGTTTTAATAAAAAATGATCTCCTTCCCCGGAACGAGGCAGATCCATTAATATGGAGACATCGTTAAGGTCCCAGCTCTTCGAGAAGGCAATAGAGGAATAAATGAGTGCAAAGACTGTGGCGGCAAATATTTTTTTCATAGTTGCCGCAGTATAGGGATAATTGGATTCAGTGCAACTTTAAGTGTAAATCTTACATCACAATGTAGCTACTAGTGCATCTACAGTTTTCTTAGCATCACCATAAAGCATCCTGGAGTTATCCTTGTAAAATAAAGGATTTTCAATTCCTGCATACCCTTGGGCCATGGATCTTTTAGAAACAATAACATTTTTTGCCTTCCATACTTCGATGACTGGCATTCCATAAATTGGGCTTCCTGGGTCTTCAAGGGCAGATGGATTCACAATATCATTGGCCCCTATCACGAGGACCAAGTCCGTTTCTGGAAGGTGTGGATTCACTTCATCCATTTCATGAACAATATCGTATGAGATATTCGCCTCGGCCAGAAGTACGTTCATATGTCCTGGAAGTCTTCCGGCAACGGGGTGGATGGCAAATGTAACTTCTCTTCCTTGGTCCTTCATTTTTTTAACAAAATCACAGATAGCATGCTGGGCCTTGGCCGTGGCCATTCCATAGCCAGGAACAATAACAATTCTTTTTGCGTTTTTTATGAGTTCACAGGTTTCATCAATAGTGATTGATCTCACCTCTCCGATGATTTCTTGTGCCTTTGAAGAAGTTACTGACTGACCAATTCCTCCAAAAATGACTGAGAAGAAGGAGCGGTTCATGGCCTTACACATGATATAAGATAAGATGGCACCAGAACTACCCACAAGTGCTCCCGTAATAATAAGTAAATCATTTGAAAGCATAAATCCTGCGGCCGCAGCTGCCCAACCTGAATAAGAGTTGAGCATGGAGACCACAACGGGCATATCTGCTCCACCAATTGCCATCACCAGTAAAACGCCAAGGATTGAGGATAGTGTGGTCATAAAAAGAAGAATTTCTAATCCCTGGGAGGCATCCGCACTGATAAATCCCTTTAGGGGAAGAAGAGATAGTAAAACAAGTCCGATGTTGAGTGCATGTCTTCCCCTAAAAACCAGTGGCTGACTTTTAATTTTTCCCTGAAGTTTACCCCAGGCAACGATTGAGCCAGTAAATGTTAGTGCCCCAATAAATACTCCTAAGTAAACTTCAATCAGGTGTATGGTATGAACTGCGCCAGTGAGGGAAGATGACTGACTCTCAAGATAACTTCCAAAACCAACCAGGACTGCAGCTAACCCCACAAAACTGTGAAGAATGGCCACAAGTTGGGGCATGGCAGTCATTTCTACTTTTTTTGCGACCAAAAGGCCTATAAGTGAGGCAAGAACCATGATAACCAGAAGAAGAGTATGTCCTTCAGTGGATTCGCCCAATATGGTTGCAAGGATTGCGAGAAGCATCCCGCACATTCCAAAAAGATTTCCTTTCTTTGCAGTTTCTTGTTGAGAAAGATTTCCCAAACTCAAGATAAAAAGAACCCCGGAAACGATGTAGGTTACGGTTTGTAGGCCATGGTTTATCATAATAATTTCTACCTTCTGAACATTTTAAGCATTCGATGAGTAATAAAAAAACCACCTGCGATATTTATGGTCGCAATAAAAACGGCAACCAGGGCGAGAAGACTAATTGGGGAGAGTAGGTTCTCTTTAACATGAAGAATCCCGCCGATGATGATAATACCTGAGATGGCATTGGTTACACTCATGAGCGGAGTGTGAAGGGAGTGAGACACGTTCCACACGACCTGCCAGCCGACAAAACAAGAAAGAACAAAAACAGTAAAATGTGATAAAAATTCTTTAGGAGCAAATTGGCCCATAATAAACAGAAGAACTGCTATAATCCCAAGGCCCACAACAGAAGAAATAACATTTTTACCACCATGAACTTCCTGTACTTTTAGAGAGTCACCATGAGGTGGGGTTTGTTCTTTCTTAATTGTAGAGTTGGCACTCACACTCAAAGGCTTGGGTGGCCAGTTAATCTTTCCGTCATACACAACCATGGCCCTGCCGACGATGTCGTCATTCATGTCAATTTTAAACTGATCATTCTTACCCATATCATCTAAGAGGTGGCAGAGATTATTTCCATAAAGCCAGCTTGCTTGAGAGGCCAACTGATCCAGTTTACCAATGATGGTAACGCCGTTATATACATAGACCTCTCCGGGTTTTGTCAGTTCGCAATTTCCCCCCGTGCTTGCGGCAAGGTCAACAATCACTGAACCCATTTTCATGGACTCAACCATGTCTTTTAGGATAAGTTTTGGAGCTGTCTTTCCAGGAATTTGCGCTGTAGTAATGATGATATCAACTTCTTTTGCCTCTTTCCGAAATAAACTCATTTCAGCATCTATAAAGGCTTGACTCATTTCTTTAGAGTATCCCGAAGCTGTTGAGCCATCCTCATCTATGTTAACAGTAATAAATTCGGCACCCATGCTCTGGATTTGTTCACGCACTTCTTTTCTTGTATCGAAGGCCTTAACTATGGCCCCAAGATTTTTTGCCGCCCCTATGGCCGCAAGACCCGCAACACCGGCACCTATGACCAGGACCTTTGCCGGATCAACTTTTCCTGCCGCTGTGATTTGTCCATTCATGAACCTCCCAAAGTAATTAGCACTCTCAACCACGGCCCTGTAACCGGCGATATTGGCCATAGATGAAAGGACATCCATTTTTTGTGCCCGTGAAATCCGGGGAATGGCATCCATAGCGACGGCATTAATTTTTTTTTGGGCCAAAAGATTTAAAAGGTCTGAATTCTGAGCGGGCCAAAGATAACTTGCAAGCATGGTTCCAGGTTTCATAGAACCCACTTCATCCTCTGAAGGAGGAAGAACTTTTAGAACAATATCAACTTGTTCAAAAACAGAATCTAAAATTCCTGCACCAGCATCAATATAATCTTGATCTGAGAAGAGGGCCTTCTTACCAGCATCTTTTTCAACAAAAACTTCAAAACCTTGTTTTATTAATCGTTGAATAGTCTTAGGTGTGGCGGCAACACGATTTTCACTAACCCCGGTTTCAAGGGGAATTCCAACTTTCATCTCATCTCCAAAAATTTTAAGATAATTAATCTCTTAAATCTTTTCACCTTTGGTGATGATCCTCAACGAGAAAAATTTACTTGATTGATTATTCCTGAAATTTAAAGTCTGACGGGTTTACTATTGAAATATTGACCAAAGAATATTGTTCTTGGATTTAGAGATTTCTTTGATGAAAAACTTTTTTATCTCTTCGTAAGGATTTTTATTAACAGGATTGTCCCCATCAAGTTTGAGAATACTTCTCACTCCCATTTTTTTTGCTTTCTCATAGAGAATCTTGGCATGGATAGGTGAGTGAAATAGGTGGTCACGTGTCTGACTACTAAGGTTTGGGTAGGAGTTATAAAAAAAAGTAGGAGCATCGTCAGGTGTTAAATTTTCATACATATCCAGCCCCTCACGGATCTTTTTCCCATTGGCCGTATGAAGGTCCTCGACAGACCTGAAATGATACCTGGTCCAGAGTTGACTACCAACGAACTGATCAATTTTTTCGTGCTCGAAAAACTGGTACCAATCAAGAAAATCATAGGAAAATTGAGCATTAATATGGCCGGCGGCAAGGATTCGTGTAGATTCTCTTTTTATAGGATCTTCACTGTTTGGGTCTCCTAGGTCATCATGTGTGGCAAGCCACAAACTTGCACTCCCTCCTGCACTTTCTCCAAAGCTTAGGACTCGCCTCTTATCAATATTATATTTACGAGCATGGTGGCGCATGAACTGGACGAATCCTGCAATATCTTCTCGCATAATGGTTTGAAGTGGCGCCTTGTTTAGGAACCGGTAATTGATAGAGGCGAGGGCGATTCCAGCATTATTAAAATCTTTAATGATCCCTGAATGCTTTTTGATCTCCTCCTTACTTCCTTTGGACCAACCTCCTGGATGGATATAGATGACGAGTGGAGCCTTTTTTATTTTTTCAGGGACCCAAAGGTCAAAAATTTGCCTTTTATGAGGGCCATAGGCCTTATTGAGATAAACTTTTGCCTCAACTGGTTTAGGTAAGAGAAGAGGAAGAAAAATGAGTGAAAGTAAAAAGAAAAAGCCTGAATATTTTTTCATCATCATGCTCATGTTCCTAGTCAATAAACCCAGGGTATGAGCTTTTTGGTTCGTTTTTGGTAAGAGCTATATTCTCCTCCAAATTTTTGAGACAACATTTTTTCTTCCTGAGGAATTCTTTTGGTAAAAAATATCCCTATCTGTAATAGAGGAATCAAAAAAGCATATAAATTTTGGTAGGCCACTCCCATTCCTAAAATCATCAAAAAATAACCAGTATAGGAGGGGTGCCTAATGAATTTGTATGGACCTGATTGTATCATTTGATGTCCCTCTCTGGTACCAATCTCCATGGTAAAGAATCTACCCAAGGTTTTTATTGCATAGAGACGTAGTATCGTTCCTAAAAAGAAGAAAATCCCACCCGTAACAATCAAGAAAGGATTTCCAGGCTCGATCCACCTTTGACCAAGGCCCCAAAGTTGTGTGCCGAAAATAGGTATATAGGCCAGAAATACATTTAAAAAAGAAAAGAAGGGATCACTTCTTTTATCATGGATTTCATTTCCCATCCTTTGAGGACTTACAAGAAGATAGATGACCATGGCCAGATGGATAAAAAACATGAGTCCAAGAAAAAATGTCATAAGCTTCATTCTATAAAATTATCAAATGCAATGAATGGAGTCAAAAATTCTTCCCCTTTTTATATACATCACACTTCAATTTCCCATGGAAGAACTCTTAAAATTTAAAGTGTGAAGGGATAAACTAAATTTTTTCCACATGGATGATGAGTAATCCATTTTTATTTTCGGTCTTAAGTGTAGCAGGATTGACTTTGTGGTCTAGTGGTATTGAGCGCTTAAATTCGCCATAGTTTATTTCTGTCGAGCTAATATCTTGACCTTGTTTATTCGTTTCTTCCAACCTTTCTCCCTCAATAACGAGAGAGTTTTCTTTGACTTGAACTTTCATATTTTGAGGCATAATCCCTGGAACTTCAGCAATGATGTCATAATTCTTGCTATCCTCTTTGATCTCAATTTTGGGATAGCCTAATGAGACGGTTTCGATCTTTTGGAACTGGTATTTAAATTTTGAAATGATATGGTCCATTTCATCCTGAAGGTCATCAAAATCTTTTTTGAAATCTTTTTCTATTTGAGAAAAATCTTTTTTGGATTCCTGAACTTTCGGGAAAAGTTTTTTTTTCATTTTCTTTAGCTGTGCCAATTCTTTTTTCTGTGTTTCAATCATTTCTGAAAATATTTTATCTAGGTCTGTGGATAATTTTTCTTTTTCTCTCGCTGTTCTTGCTTTTTTGATACCTTCTTTTTTATGAAGAATCATTTCATCCAAAGCAGTTGCTCCTCCGTTTGCGAAGGCATTATGAATGCTAAGAACTGAAAGGATGATAATTTTAAACAATAAAGTCATATAAACTCCTGATTTTAAAATGTACCTGTCGGAAATTTTCATTTATTCTCGATGAATGTGCGAGGTATTCAGCATTGGCCTGGAGCATTTAGGAAAAATTATTTAAAAAGGAGTATGGAGTGAAAATTCATGGTAGTCATTTCCTTATTACCGGAGCTAATCGGGGTATCGGTTTGGCAGTTGCGCAAATGGCTGCCAAAGAGGGCGCTCATCTTTATCTTGTGATGAGACAAAATGACCAATCTCTTTTGGATAATTTAAAAAAAATGGGCGCTCCGAATGTAACAATCTTTGTTTCAGATTTTTCTAAAAGAAGTTCCATCGACGACTTGATTAAAAAACTTACCTCAGTGCCTGTTGACATGGTTTTTAATAATGCAGGTCAATTAACGGGTGGTCTTTTAGAGGATCAGTCACTGGATGATATTTACAACATGTTTCAGGTAAATACTTTGTCCTTAGTTCATCTCACAAAAGGTCTTCTCCCTGGTATGATTCAAAGAGGACGAGGGAAAATTATCAACAATTCTAGTGTTTCAGCTTTTATGCACTTTCCTTGTGCAACAACTTATGCTTCGTCAAAGGCTTCCGTTGTTGCCTTTACACAATCCTTAGGGGCAGAATTGGAGGGAACGGGTGTCACGACTCTTTGTTTAATAACTCCTGGTATTAAAACCAGGATGTTTGATGAGATCTCTATAAAATATGCTAAGAACCTAAGAATGCCTCTGGATTCCATTTCGCCAGAGCATTATGCTTCTCTCATAAAAGAGGCGATTATTCGGGACAAAAAAGTCCTCTTCCCAAGAGGACAAACTGCAGCAGGTCTTTTTCTCGCCAGACATTTTCCTCTTCTCTTTCATAAGATGATTAAGGGGTATTTTAAGAGATAATTTTTGGCATAAGATATGCAAATCATGACCGCACCATGGGGGCGGGATGATATTTACCAACCGAACTGTTGCCGCAGAACTTCTTCTGAAAAGATTAAGTGAGTATAAAAATAAAAATATAATGGTTGCCGGCATCCCTAGAGGGGCCATGCCAATGGCGAAAATTATTGCCGATGGCCTCCATGCTGAACTTACTGCACTTTTAGTGCATAAAATTTCTGCTCCAGAAAATGAAGAGTTTGCTATCGGGTGTGTGGGACTTTCTGGACATATACATTTTCTCTCTCACGCCGGAAAATATAGCATTTCAAAAACCTATTTGCAGGAGCGTGCAAAAGAAGAAATAGGTGGTTTAGAAAAGAGAAAAGAAAAATACGGTCTTGGAGAAATAAACTATAGAGGGAAAACAGTTATTGTTGTTGATGATGGGATTGCAACGGGGGCAACAATTCAATGTGCGATTCATGAAATTCGTTCCCATTCACCTAAAAAAATAATTATTGCCACTCCAGTCGCCTCTTCCGATGCAGTTTTAGAGATTGAATCCCTTGTAGATAACCTGATTGTTTTATATGTGCCTTCGGTCATGTATAGCATTGGTGAGTTTTATGAACATTTCCCTCAGGTAAGTGACAGTGAGGTCATGGATATCCTACATCCCCCAAAAGCCACATCTGAATCACATCTTTAAATAATAGAGGACTTTCATGAGAACAAAATGGAGAGATCCATGGCAAGAGCTTCAAAAAAAGGTTAATTTTTTAAGAAATCCTTCTTCCTATCCGGTGAAGACAAAAACTGTTGAATGTATTGAAACACATATGTCCTGGGTATTTATAACCGAAACAGAAGCTTTCAAGCTAAAAAAACCAGTTCATTTCCCTTTTTTGAACCTGGAGGAAATAGAGGACAGAAAAATAAATTCAGAGAAAGAGGTTTTTATTAACCAGAAACTTTCCCCAGGCCTTTATAGAAAGGCAATCCCCTTAGTGAAAAAAAATGATTCTTTTGAAATCTTGAATGAGGTTCATGATGAAGAAGTAGCTGACTGGTTAGTATGGATGAAGGTGATGCCAAGAGAATTTACATTAGATCAGGAGATAAAAAATAATTGTGTGGACATGAAGCTTCTTCACCAAGCAGCAAATACTCTGGTGGAATTTTATAAAAAATCTCCTAGCTTTAAAATCAGCACTGATGACTATAAGTTACATTTAGAAACATGCATAAAGGAAAATTTTAAAATACTTTCAAGACATAAATACTGCCTTGATTCTAAATTAATAAGTTATATTCATGAAGAACAATTAAATTTTCTCTACTCATCTTCCAGAGTTTTTGACAAAAGAGTTCTTGAGGGACGTATTATAGAGGCCCATGGTGATCTTCGTCCTGAGCATATTTGTCTTACTAATCCACCCCTTCTGATTGATCGCCTTGAGTTTAATGAAACAATGAGAATGCTTGATCCTTTAGATGAGTTATCCTATTTATCTATAGAATGCCATTTTTTAGGTCGTTCAGATATAGGTGAACTTTTTTTAAATATCTACCAGGAAATGACTCATGATAAAGTTGAAAGATCCCTGGTATTATTTTACAAAAGTTATCGCGCAACCTTGAGGGCAAGAATTAGTGCTCTTCATTTTGATGATCGGAGAATTTTGAATAAAGAATATTACCTGGTTAAAGCTTCACAATATCTGAATTTAGGAAAGATAGTTCTTGAACAGCATGAGGATACCGATGAAGGAGTTCCGTTAATGAATTTCCCTCCTGCATCCGTTTCAGGGCCTTCGCAAATAATGGGGTAGAATCAATAATTTCGATTTTTTCACAAGGAAAAATATCCTTTATTCTCCAGGGGATGATGGTATCAGTAATGAAAATTTTTTTAAGCCTAGGGTGTTTAAGTAGTTCTTTTGATTTTTCCGTTAATACCCCATGTGTTGCACAAACATAAATATCGCCAGCACAGGCTTCATCCAAGGCTATAAGGGTATGTTTAATAGTATTTCCGCCGCTAATAATATCATCTACTATAATGCATACCTTATCTTTTACATCACCCACAATAATCCCACCGCTGATTAAAGTATCCTTGGTACGCTCCTTTTCAATATAGGCCTTACCTATTTCCTTGTTATAAACTTCCATTAGTGTTGATCTGAAGGTTTCTGCTCTTTTGATTCCGCCTGTATCCGGTGAAACAACCACTGCGCTATGGTTAGATAAAATATCAGTCAAATATCCTGGAAATAAGACTCTTGCTTCTAAGTGTTCCGTGGGAATTCGGAAAGCGTTTTGAAAGGCGGCGGTATTATGAACATCCATAGATACTACTTGATCTGCTCCAGATGCCTCAAGTAAACGTGCTAGGTATTTAAATGTGATGGGATCTCTGTCTTTGGTTTTACGATCTTTTCTTCCATAGGCAAAATAGGGAATAACAGCTGTTATTTCTTTAGCGAATGAATCTCTAAGGGTAGAGATGAAGAAGAGTAGTTTACATATTTTATCATGAACTGACTCCATGGAATCAGTGTATAGTGATTGGATCACAAACACGTCTTGACCTCTCACACTTTCCATTGGCCTAATCTTTTGTTCTCCATCTTCAAATGCTCTCTCTTCAATTGAGGAGAGAGTGATTTCTAAGTGTTCACATATTTTTTTTCCAAATAGCTCTGTGCTTTTAGGAGCAAAAATTTTGAAATCCATTTCCTGCATCCTTTTTTTCTTATGTAATCTCTTTTCTTTCTGCTTCATAAATATCGTGGATACTTTTTAGGACACTATCAGGACTAAGGGATATGGAATCAATCCCCTGGTCAATTAAAAATCTTGTTATTTCTGGAAAATCACTCGGTGCTTGCCCACAAATTCCGATAGGTTTTCCAACCTTTTTTGCCCCTTCAATTGCCATTCTTATCATTTTTAAACTTGCAGGATCACGCTCATCAAATAGGTGACCAAGAAGTTCAGAATCTCTGTCTACTCCTAAGGTCAATTGAGTAAGGTCATTTGAACCAATTGAAAAACCATCAAAAATTTCACCGAATGATGACATTTCTAAAACATTTGATGGAATTTCACACATGACATAAACTTCTAATCCTTTTTCACCACGTTCAAGACCATTTTTTTTCATTTCATGAAGAACCGATTTCCCTTCACCAATGGTTCTGCAAAAAGGGATCATGATTTTAATATTGGTTAGACCCATGTTTTCTCTTACATATTTGATCGCCTGACATTCGAGTGAAAAACCATCCCGGTAATCATTGTGATAATATCGAGATGCACCTCTGAAACCAATCATCGGATTTTCTTCCCTCGGTTCAAAGTATGCCCCTCCCAGGAGGTTGGCATACTCATTAGTTTTAAAGTCTGACATTCTCACAATTACTGGTCTTGGATAAAAGGCACCAGCTATCATTCCTATCCCTTCTGATGTTTTTTTAACAAAGAAATCTTTTGGATTTTTTTCATATCCCTTTATAAGAGATCTGATTTCTTCTTTTACTTTTTCATCCAAAACCTTTTCCCCACAAATAAGTGCCAAGGGATGAACCTTTACATGTTCTGTAATGATAAATTCAAGTCTCGCAAGTCCTACTCCATCAACCGGGAGTTGAGCTATCTTTAAGGCCTCTTCTGGATTTCCTATGTTTACCATGACTTTTGTCTTGATCTTAGGAAGTTGTGTTACATTTATTTTATTTGTAGAATAGGGAAGTCTTCCCTCCATAACTAATCCAGTTTCGCCTTCCGCGCAGGTTACTGTTATTTCCTGTCCCTCTTTTAATGTTGTTGTTGCATGACCAGTTCCAACAATTGATGGAACTCCATGCTCTCTTCCTACAATGGCCGCATGACAAGTCCGACCTCCACGATTGGTAATCACGCCATAGGCTTTTTTCATCACTGGTTCCCAATCCGGATCGGTCATATCAGCCACAAGAATTTCACCATCCCTAAAATTTGATAAGTCCCTCACGTCATTAATGATCCTTACCTGACCTGATCCTATTTTTGTTCCAATAGCACTTCCCTTGAGGAGGATTTTTGATTTCATCTTTAATTTCATTTCTATGATTTCGTTCTTTGGTTTAACGGAATGCACTGTCTCAGGACGTGCTTGAAGAATAAAGAGCTTATTTGTGCGACCATCTTTCGCCCACTCAATATCCATGGGAGTCGATTTCTTATAAATTTTTGAGTAGTATTTTTCAATGACCTCTCCCCATTTTGCAAGCTGGATAATGTCATTGTCCTCAAGTGAAAATTTTTCCTGGTCCAAAAAGGTTACGAGCTCGTTTTTTGTTTTTATATTTCCTTCTGTGGCATATTTAAGACGAAATTGTTTTTTTCCTCTTTTCTTCCTCAGGATTGGATTTTCAGCTGAATAGAGTAGAGGTTTAAGGATCGTGAATTCATCCGGATCCACT
>CANHIY010000010.1 GCA_947461175.1 Bacteriovoracaceae bacterium | reverse complement strand
GGCCTCAGTCAAAGATCTCAAGAAGTTCTTTCGTTCAAAACGATACTTAAGAAAGCGATAGCAAATTGTCAGGAGCAAAAAAAAGACGTAGATCATTAACTTGACTCTCCTGAAGACTTATCGGAATTTGGTAGGATAAAATAATTGAAACCCTAAAAATGGAGTAAACATGTCAAATACTGTCCTGAGTTTGAAAGATTTTCATGATAAACATCTTAAGATGGGAAAAAATGACATCATCCTAGATGTCAGGAATCCAGATGAGTATAGAGAGGCTCACATAAAAGGCGCCATCAACTTCCCTCTGGGGGAATTAGGTCAACATCTTGAGGAACTAAAAAAATATGACCACATTTACATTCATTGCAAAAGAGGTGGCAGGGCCCAGAATGCATATCAATTTCTAGCGGGCTCAGGTTTAAATAATTTGATCTGTATTGCCGATGCAGGAATGGATCTATGGATCAGCGAGGGTTACCCTATTGAGAAAGGCTAATCTGAACAAAATTTTTCAAAGTCTACAACCTCAATAAAGTCAGAAACATTCCCTAACCCCTTGCCTCCCAATAAAGCCTTTACTCTGACTGGAAATTTTAACGTTGTAGGCCCAGTGCAGTTATAACCAATTATATTTTCTTCAATGAGCTCCTGAGAATAGTTCAGGAGCTCAAACTTAAGCCTTTCATTAGTCATTTCTTTTTCAAATGTTTTTGTGCATGATACTCGACACAAATTATGATTGACTAAGGAGTGCTGACTAAACTCTTCAAGTTCAAAAACTTTAAGAATCTTTAAACTCAGAGTCTGAGGTCCGGTGATTGGTCCATAAATTCTTACTTCGCAGTCACACTGAATTGAAAAGGCATTGAATGAAAAGATAAAAACAATAAAAATTATGAGTTTCATAATTTCCTTATCGGAATTTATGAAACTCACTTAAGAATAAGTCTACTCTGTCGGGCAGGAATTCTGGTCAGTTTCAAGCACCAGCTTAGGTAAACCCAGTAGAAGAGAGTCATCGGCAAGAATGAGGTTTAATCCATTTCCAAAGTCTGAAATGATTGTATAGTCACCAAACAAGTCTTTTAATGGAATTCTCTTTTTTAACCTAAAAACGGAATAGTTATCAGTTTTAGAAACCAGCCCTTTATTACCGCTTAAAGAGAAAACATGATCGAGAGATTCAGGATTTTCGCTGGCACTTCTTAAAAGCTCTCCTGAAAAAAGCTGAGTATTAATTTTGTAATTCGATGTCTTCAAAGGACCAAAATTACTATCAATAAAAAAGGTGCCTGAACACGATCTATTTTCATTTAGACAAAGAACCTCAGTCGTATCAAATTTAGATCCTTCGGTGCCAATTTTCAAAATATCCAGCTCAATTTTGGCGGATGAGTATTTAGAGAGTTCAGTTTTAGAAATATCAAAACCGAATTGAACCATAGCATTCTTTACTGTAGGAATGACATAATTACTTAAGTCACTCTGAGATCTTACGGTCATATTTGACTCAAGATTAAAAAGTGTTTGTAGAGTGGCATTTGTTTCCGTTGAATTCAATTTGTAAGGGAGTTTATAAGCACTCAACGATGTTAATCTTTTAACAACTTCCCTTTGTTCGGCGTTTGAACGAGCTGAAATGGTCTTGCAGGCAATGAGTTGTTTTTCTCTAACTGAGGCCAATAAAAGAATTGATAATCTTCGAATATTTCCGTTTCCATCTTCGTAAGTAAGTTCAAGAAGATCAGAGATATTCCTAATATCTTTTGGTGCGACTATTATCTCAACGTGACAATCACCCTTTTGAATTTCTAATGAGCAGGTTCCTTTTTCTCCCGGATAATTTCCCAACGTGTATTTAAACTCGTTAGTCTCGAGATGCTTAATTTGCGTTATTTTAGCTTTATTATCTCCAATATTCTTAAGCTTTAAATTGAATCTAATAGGACGTTCCGTTGTAAGAATGCCAACATCAACACCTCTCACTTCATGGAACGGTGAAAGGGATTCAGGTTTAACACCAAGAATTTCATAAATGTCCTGGCTTATTTCTCCATCCACCACCTCAATTTTTGCAGGAAGATTAAGTTTTACAGCATTTGCCTTAATCTCCTGAATGGCCTTGGAGTCAGAAAATTTCGTAGAAGCCGTCAAAGTTAGGGAGTCCTCGCGAACAGAATCCGCAGAATACTCAATTTCCAGAGAACAAAAGGCTCCAACTGAAAGTTCTTGACTACAATTAGTACTAATCATGCGATAAGGAGTGGTCAACTCAGATAAACGCAGATTCGTCGCAACAATTTCACCAACATTTCTTAGTTCCAATTCAATACGTCTTTTTTCAGACAACGGAATGTCTTTCAAGACAATTAATCCAGTTGGATAATTCTTAGGAATAAAAGCTAGCTTTACTTCTTGGGGCGTAGGTTCAACCTGGACATTAGCAAGAATAAATGATTTTACATTTTTCTGTGGCTTCTCATTAATGGGATCATAACCAACGATCAAAGTACTGCTCTCAACCCCTTCTTTTGTAGGATTAATTTTAACATTTAAATCGCAGGACTGACCTCTATCCAGAACTTCAGTGCAGTTTAAATTTTCTAATATAAAGGAGTCAATGTACGTAGGTATTGATATTCCAGTTGCGTTTATTTGCCCTATGTTGACCAGTTCCAGTTGTCTGGAGTGAACTTGGCCTTTTTTGAGATTTCCAAAATCTACCACACCCTCTTTTTTAGACCCCTTCTCTCTTAAGATCAGCTCAGCTGAAACAGTGATGGGATTTATGTTTCGATCAAGTGCCCCTACCTTGGGCCTTATTTTTAAGTGGGGATTCTGACCACAAGAAACCACAACCAAAAGAAGGATAAACAATGAAAATTGCATAAATAAGTCCTTAAACTTAAGTAAATTTTTCTGCTATGATATCACCAGATACTGATCTCATTTATTCACAGTGAAGAAATTACATTACACTGTCAAAGGGTACAACAGATGAAAATTCATTTTCTCTTATTGTTTTTTTTATCAGGATTTATTTTTATTTCTGAGGCCAGAGCTATCAACCTTGAATTTTTTCAATTTTCACAGAATACAGGTTACTCACAGACTCATCATGCCTTAAAGGCAAGTTCACTTTACCCTTCTAATTATCCATGGATTCTTACCTCTTCTTTAAGTTATGTAAGTAACCCGTTAACCGTCAAACAAAATAACGAAAGAGTAAGTAGTGTTATTGACTCTCTATCAACCCTCCAGTTAGGTGGAGCCTATAGGTACAATGATAATACTCAATTTGGTTTGGCCTCAATGATGAGTTACCAGTACGGAAATAATTTAGAAGGCTATTTTCCAGGGGATACTCAGGTTGACTTGATCTGGAAATTTTTTGAAAACTCCAATCATGCCCTTGCCTTTCACCCAAAAATTACCCTACCAACAGGTACCGGCGACTATGTTTCCAACTCTCCCAAGGCGAGTGCATACTTGGGGTGGAACCTGGAATCAAGATTTCAGGCATTTCAAACTGCAATTAATCTTGGGTACCTGAATTCTCCAGGCTCAAAACTCACTCAAGATGTGGATGCAACATCAGAGTACACCATCGACCTGAGAGAAGCTTTAAGGATTGGATTTGGGGCCTATTTGCCCATGACGGGTCCATGGGCACTCAATATTGAGGCCTATCGTTACCAGCAAATTCAGGGAGATCAACATCCCAATGAAATCTATGCGGGGCTTAGGCATAGAACATCTCAAAACTTACTAACTTTTGGCGGACTATCGGCCGGTGGTCTTATCGATAAAAGTTCAAACGATTACCGTATCTCTTTTGGCCTAAAATATGCTCCGGTGACCGAGGATGCCCCTCTGGTAGAACAAAAAAAACAAGATGAAAAACTTACCAGACAAGAACTTCTTAGAAGAGAGAGTGAAATTTATGGGAGGATGTTTTACGCATGGAACGTCTATTTTGCAAATAATTCGACTGTCATAGTGGAAACTTTCAAAAAACAGCTGAGAAAACTTAAAAAGAAGTATTCTCCAGGATATCATTTCATCTTGGAAGGATTTGCCTCAAAAAGAGGAAATGCTGAACATAACTTTATCTTAAGCGAAGAGAGGACGAGGGAAGTGTCTGCCTTCCTTGTGGGCTTAGGCATCAGTAAAGACAAAATCAAAACAGTGGCCTATGGTGATGCCAGAGCAATTGAAGATATCGATGAAGCTCTCAATCGTAAGGTGATGATTAGAATTTACAGGAAGTGATCTTTAAATTTATTTTTAGTATGTTCCCATTATTTTAGATCATACCAGTTTTTTCCCACTCCCATCTGAACTTTTAGTTTCACGGTCAGGGATACAGCATTCTCCATCTGTTCCCTGACCAGCTCTTTCATCCCCTCTAATTCTTCAGAAACGACATCAAAAATGAGTTCATCGTGAACTTGTAAAATCATCCTGGATTTATATCCCTTTTGAAGAATAAGATCCTGAATGTTGATCATGGCGAGTTTAATGATGTCGGCGGCGGTACCCTGAATGGGACTATTAATTGCCACCCTTTCTGCCATAGATTTAATTTGTCTGTTGGTAGATTTAATGTCAGGTAATAATCTTTTTCTTCCAAATAAAGTTTCAGCATATCCTGTTTTTTCGGCCCTTTCCTTGAGTTCATCCAAAAATCCCTTCACGGATTGAAACTTTTGAAAATAACTTGTGATGTACTTCCTCGCCTCAGCTTGAGAAATATGTAAAGCACCGGAAAGTCCAAAACTTGTTTGGCCATACATAAGTCCAAAGTTAATGGCTTTAGCACTATTTCTCATGTCTTTGGTTACTCTGTCCAAGGGGACATCAAAGATTTCAGAAGCAGTTTGTTGATGGATGTCCTTATCATTTTTAAAGGCGTCAAGCATGCTGGGGTCTTGAGAAAAATGTGCAAGAAGCCGGAGTTCAACCTGAGAGTAGTCAGCAGAAAGGAGAATCCTCCCCATAGAGGGAACAAAACCTTTACGGAGTTTTCTTCCGTTTTCAGTACGGACAGGGATATTTTGAAGATTTGGATTGTCCGAAGATAATCTCCCTGTAGCTGCGTTCGATGGTTGAAAATGAGTATGAATCTTTTTGGTCGTTGGGTCTACCATCAATGGCAATGCCTTAACATAAGTGGATAGAAGTTTCTCAATCTCTCTATACTTAAGGAGTAAGTCAGGAATCGGACTGATATTGAGAGCTGAAAGTTCAGATAAAACTTCTGCATCCGTGGAATAACCGGTTTTGGTTTTTCTTATGATGGGTAACTGAAGTTTTTCAAATAACAATTCTCCCACTTGTTTAGGTGACCTCAAATTCACTTTCTCTCCGGCCACCTCGTAAACTTTAGTTTCAATTTCAGAAATTTGTGATGAAAATTCAGTTTCTAATTCTTTATAGTAAGAGATATCCAAAGAAATACCTTCTAACTCCATTGATGCTAAAACTTTGATTAGAGGTATATCGAGCTCTGAATAAGGGCGTTCTACATCCATTTCTTTCATCTTATTTTTTAGAAAGGGATAAAGTTGTAACAGTGCCTGGGCCTTTTCACAAAGGGATAAGAATTCATCGTCATTCTGATCACCAAACAAATCGGTTTGAATCTTTCCAGTGCTTTTCAATTTGATGCCCAGAAATTCTTCTGTAATTGTAACAAGGTCATGCCTGTATTCAGGATTAATATTGAAATGTGCTTGAGAAATATCAAAATATTTAAATTTTGGATCTATGCCCAGATTCATTGCAAACTGTAAAAGTGGCTTAGACTGATAACAAACGACCATCACATCTTTATCATTAAGATTGTTAATAAATACTTTTGTTTCCTCTGGAGTTAAGGACAAATAACCCGTAGATTGAGAAGTTGCTACTGAAAGTCCACGCCATTGACTATACTGATTCATTTCATCATGACTTAAATGAGTGAGAGCTATAACCTTTTCTTCGGTAATATTTTTTTTACAATCTTCAAGGCTCCACTTCTCAAAATTTTGTATCAGAGGTTTTAACTGAGGCTTTACTTCTTGAGAACTAATTGGAGTGACATCCTCTTCAGATCTAAAACTTTCAAGTTTTGTTTGCCAAGACCTAAAACCTAACTGCTCTAAAAAATGTTCCAGATCCTTGGTGTACTTTAACTTGTAATTTGTTCCCTCCCAGGAAATTTTCAAATCAAGATCACAAATGATTTTCACCAGATTTTTTGAAATGATGGCCATGTCCTTATGATTTACTAAAGCCGTTTGGGAGCGTTTATTTTTTATGAAGCCAATATTTTCTATAATCTTATCCAGTGTCCCAAATTCTTCGATGAGATTCTGGGCTCCTTTGGGTCCTATGCCCTCAACACCTGGAATGTTGTCAGAAGAATCGCCAATGAGAGAGAGGTAGTCCATGATTTGTTCAGGATAAACACCCATCTTATCTTTTACATCTTCACGGGAATAAACCTTGTCTTTCATAGTATCAAGCAATTTGACTGGACCATCTACAAACTGCATCAGGTCCTTGTCACCAGAGGCAATAAGAATTTCGTCAAACTGATTTTTCCATTGGGTAGCAGCAGAGCCAATAATGTCATCGGCTTCATAAGAGGCAAGTTTAACTTCTGGCAATCCAAGCACTCTGACTAATTCATCAATAAGAGAAAACTGTGGAATAAGATCATCAGGTGGTTCTGTTCGATGGGCCTTATAATCTTTATAGATTTCTTTTCTAAAAGATCCTTCTTTTGTATCCCTCGCCACCAGGATATGAGTAGGCCGGTATTTTACCATCATATTATGGATCATGGATAACACCCCATAAACCGCATTAACTGGCGTTCCATCTGGTGCGTGTAAAGGCCTGATGGCAAAAAAGGCCCGAAAAATAAAATTAGAAATATCAATGATGATGAGTTTTTTCATTTAAACCTGTTAATTTTAAAAGTTCTTAATCTTTAAGGAAGTGGTATAGGGGGACTATCAAACCATGAGTTTTTGTTCTTACGCAAATCTAATCTTGTCCCATCGTTTGCAATCACAGTGGTGTCGGCCATGATATCCCCAAGTCGATGGGCAGTATCTCTTCTAAAAAGGAAATAAACCTCCATAAAAGAGAGCGGTAAGGCAAAAACACCTGCAACAAACCAGCCCCAAAATGGGAATACTAAAAACAGTAAGGGAATCGTAAAGGGAATATTTCTTATAAGAGACTGCCAAGCCGAGCAGGGAGACCCATCAATAAGTGAAATAACCCCAAACCCCATGAAGCGTTTCCCAATTGACTGACCGTCGTAAAGAGAATCCGCCACGCTTAGATATATAATTCCAAGAATTAGTCCCATAGGGTAATAGAAAATAGCACCCAGGAGTGCCAGGCCTAAATCTATCGACTTAGCAATTAATCGGGATCTTTTTGCTCTGTACAATGGTCCAGTCAAAAATGACTTTTTTTTCATCGAAATTATTGTAACTAAAAAATTACAGCTTGAATGTTAATTTCACTGATTTCTGACTACTATTATCAGGCATAAATAGGTATAGTGCTTGTCCTGAGATTCCCATTAAGTTAAAGTGAAAAATGTGCTTAAAAGGCACTGCACAAGGAGATTATATGGCCAATTTAACTAGTGTCACTTCCGCAAATTTTGAGGAAGAAGTGATGAAATCAGATAAACCAGTTCTCGTTGATTTTTGGGCAGATTGGTGTGGGCCCTGCAAAGCCCTTTCCCCAGTCCTAGATGAAATCGCCTCCGAGATGAGCGGCAAGGCAAATATTGTAAAGGTGAATGTAGACCAAGCATCAGATCTTGCACAAAAATTTGGTATCAGAGGAATTCCCACCTTGATTTTTTTCAAAAATGGTGAGGTGAAGTCCACACTTGTGGGAAACCAACCCAAAGCAGAGATCATAAAAAATATCAACTCTCTCATTTAAACCTAAGAATAATTTTTTTTGAAGAGGACGCAGGCGGATTAATCCTCTGTCTGCGCACTAAATCCCCATGAGTTTTATCAAATCATCTTTATCTGAAGCACAACTCACCCTTAATCAGTTCATCGAAAATGAGCAAAACATAAAAAAAATAGAAGAGGCCATCAGCCTTTTCGTAAATTCTTTTAGAAGTAAAGGACGAGTCTTTAGTTGTGGCAACGGTGGGTCCATGTGCGACTCTCTCCATTTTGCCGAGGAGTTAACTGGACGTTACAGGAAGGACAGGGCCCCTCTCCCCGCCACTGGTATCTCTGAAGCTGGACACATCACCTGCATCGCAAATGATTTTGGTTTTGAGTACATCTTTTCACGCTATGTGGAAGCTTGGGGTCAAGAAGGAGATACACTTCTTGCGATCTCCACCTCAGGGAACTCTCCAAACGTCATTAAGGCCGTTGAGGTTGCCCAAAATAAGGGCATGAAAGTGGTTGGTTTACTTGGGAAAGATGGCGGAAAGCTAAAATCTATGGTAGATGTCCCCCTCATCATCCCTAGCTCCATAACTGACCGGATTCAGGAAGTTCATATAAAATGTATCCACATTTTTATCGAAGGGATCGAAAGACAGATTTTTCCTGAAAACTATCTGTAATCTTTACCTAAAGAATTGAATTAAATATCGATATTTATTAAAACCTTAAAAAAGGTTACAGAAGGTTTATTATGTTATTGAAACATTGGGGCTCGGTCTTCATCTTTTTAATCTCGATCATGGCACAGGCCCATTCAGAAAGCATTTACACCACAGTTTTTAATGTCGTTGAATCAAAAAAATCCAATAGAATCCTCATCCTTTCTGGATCTGATGGAAGAATTTATAAAACTTTTAAATCCAACCGAAATCTCAATAAACTGAATACTCTCCTTGGTAAGGTTGTTCGTCTTGATTACAACATACAAGATGATGAATTGATTGTAGATAACATTAGGGTTGTAAGTCAGGGTGAAGTTAGCCAAACAACTTTAGACCTTAATCATTTTCGTTACAATCAACTCAGACTATTCGCACCTACTGACTTAAAGAGTATTGAGGTTGCTAATGAAGTCTTTAACAGCATGTTAAATGATGGAGATAAGGCCATTTCACAATGTTATAAAAGGGCACACATGTGGGCCTATGACATGTGGTCTCAACAAGGTATTCTGTCGGAAAAAATATTTATCTTCTACACCAGGAGATATATTGACCTTGAGGAGTTTGATTGGTGGTTCCACGTCGCTCCTATGGTGACCGTTAATGGAGAAAAATTTGTCATGGACGGCACTTTCATGACTAAGCCAATGCCTCTAAAAGAGTGGAAGGATTACTTCATCAAATCTTCTAATATCACTTGTCCTATGATTAAGAGTTATCCCGAGTATGAAGTGAATCAGTGGTCTAGGCTTTGCTACCTAATGAGCGTTCCCATGTATTATTATGATCCTTTAAGCATTGAAGACCGAGACGTGAGGGGAGAAGTAAGAAACCACTGGACACTGGGCGAACTTCAACTGGCAAGAAAAGCTTTTTGGAACTGGTCAAGTATCTACGAAGGCTTTAATACTGACCGAAATTAAAATCAGGAATTTTTATGAAAATAGTAACCTTTATCCTACTCTCTTGCCTTTCATTAAATGTTCTTTCTCATACAATTAAAGGCACCATGGTTTTGAAGGGTTCTTTAAAAACGAGAGTCTTTATTAAGAACAAGGAAACATCCTGCAGGATAAAAATAGAAAAAGTGAAAAATCTCCTTGAGGAAGACTCATTTGGAAATCCAGCCTACAACGTCAGAGCTCAAATTGGCCTAGACAGCATAAACTTTGAAAAAGACATTTGGCTTAATAATCTTTTCAGCCTTGGTAAAGATAGGTCTGAAGTCCGTGATTTTGAGTATCACTCAGAAGATAATTCCATCAAAATGAAAATAGATGATGAGGGAAGAATTAAAACTGTCTTAGTCCGTTATAAAGACAAAGACATTTCCTGCTTCTTCTAATCTACTACCTCTACCCTTCACTTAGAACTTTCATCGTGAAAATTCAAGTGTGATGGGTGTAATTTTTATTCCGCCAGACACAAATAAGATTATAATAAATTATAAAACTTAATTTTTCCATGGAAGGGGAAGTGTTATGGAATTGGTTCAATGGACACTTAGATTTATTGTTGAGGGTGGTATATTTATGTATGTCATCCTTGGAGTTTGGGCCTTTGCTCTGGCCGTCGCCATGGAGCGTTTCAAAAAACTCACCTACACTCTTGATGTTGATGGACCATCATTCATGAACGAGCTTCAACGCTATATCCTTTCGAATGACATACAAGGTGCGATCAGAGTTTGTTCTGGTTCAACTGCCGCTCTACCGAAAGTTCTTAAAAGTGGTCTTAAGCGCGCGAACCAGTCTCCTGAACAGGTTCAAAATGCGATTGATGCCACGGCACTTGAGGTGATCCCTAAAATCGAACAAAGAATTGCTTACCTGCAGTTAGCGGCGAATCTATCCACTCTATTTGGACTACTGGGTACAATCCAGGGATTAATTCAGTCATTCTCAGCTGTCGCTGCAGCTGATCCAAGTCAGAAAGCTGAAGTTTTAGCAAAAGGTATTGCAGTTGCCATGAATACTACAGCCTTGGGACTTTTCTCCGCTATTACAATCATGATGATTCATGCTTTTCTTATGGCTAAATCAGAAAAAATAGTTAATGAGATTGATGAATTCTCAGTAAAACTTCAAGATTTACTTGGAACGAAAAAAGCCATCGACGAGTAAGGAATAGCTTATGCTAAAAATTCCTACCAGCCGCAAGCGGAAGAAGCCTGAAGAAAAATTAAATCTCGTTCCTATCATGGACTCGGTCTTTATTTTCATTTTTTTTCTTCTCATGTCTGCGAGCTTTCTAAAAATTTATGAAATAGGAAGTGATGTCCCTATCGTTTCTGAAGAAGAACCTCCAAAAGATAAAAAAGATCCCCTGGCCCTGACCCTTAAGCTTGACCTTAACGAACTCACTCTCCTTAAAGGAATACCTTCTGAGGTTATTCAAACATTTCAAAGGCAAGCAGACGGCTCCTTTAATTATGAAGAATTACATGCTGCTTTAATGGATCAAAAAAAACAAAACCTAGACGAAGACTCAATTATCTTCGAGCCCGTAGGAGATTTGACCTACGAAGAGATTGTTAACATCATGGATGCAGTCAGGATGATAAATAAGACGGATGATGCCATTTTTAAAAAGAATAAAGACGGTATAGACGAAAAAGTTAAACAACTGTTCGATAAAATCATTTTCAGTAACTTAATGAGCTAGGATTTTTTATGGCAAGAAGAGCATCCAGATTCACACGTCGAAAAAAAATGTCCGTGTTTGATATAGATATCACTTCACTCTTGGATATTCTTACTATCCTTCTGGTTTTTCTACTGCAGAGTTATAATTCTTCAGGTGTTATTATCAATGTACCAAAAGGAATTGAGCTTCCAAAATCCTCTTCCGAATCTTTAAATAATTTTGGCGTTAATATTCAGGTCTCTAAAACTCAAATCTGGGTTGATGATGTGGAAGTCCTGAATTCAGATACTGCCAGTGAATCTCAAGTTTTTGATGAGGGGGGAAGAAGAATTGTTCCATTATTTAATGAACTCATAAAAATCAAAGAAACGATCAAGGCCTCTGAGAAACTCTCACCTGATGCCAAAAAGTTTTCCGGAGTGGCCAACTTGGTTGTGGATAAGAGCTTAAAATACAACTACCTAAAAAGAGTCATGTACACCTGTGCAGCTGCTGGTTTTAAAGAGTTTAAGTTTGTTGTGATGACAAAAGAAAACTAGATCCTCTTAGGTTGAAAATTCATTGGCTGTTTCACCTCAACCGTTCCACCACCCATTGGCTCTGGGAAAGTAATTCCTCTTAGAACACTCAATACACAACTACTCACATCTCTAGGCAGAGGCGTTGAGCCATCAAGTCCTGATTTTGCCACATGGCCTGTAGAACCAATGACGAAGTTTAACTTGATCATTCCATTGATGTCGGTTCCTCTTGACTCAAGTTCTTTTTGATAACAACTTCTGAATTGAGGTAGATATTCCATTAAACGTCTTCTGATCACATCAGGATCCATAGAACCAAGAACCACTGTTTCAGAAGGTATGCCTGCTGTATAAATTGCTTTTTTGGAAGAGAGACCCTCTGCACCTTTTGAATCACCTAAAACTCCTGTTGCGGCACCAATAAGACTTCCTTGATTGGTGGTAATCTGGGCAGTCTTAATTTGACCTGTGCCTGAAGATATACCGCCACTGGCACCAATTAAATCGGAGCTTGACCCAGACAATGAATTTGTCTGGATTCCAGAAAGGGATCCACCTTTAGCAACTAAAGAACTCAAAGAACTTTTAAAATCGGCTGACTTATAAACCTCCACGTGTCCCATTGTCTTTGCTTGATACTGAGAAAGGGCCGTAGGACTTTTTGCAGTCTTAGCATTATCCGTGCTTTTTGCAGTAGGAGAACTCTTAACAACTTCATTATTAGGTTTGGTTACTGGTTGAGTCCCTTGCTTTACGATTTTCTTTTCATTAGCATTGAGTTTTCCGGGATCAGGTTTTTTGCTTTGATCCTTAGTTTCCACCAAGTCTGGGTTTTTAACATCAGAGCGTTGATCCTTCTCTTCATTTTTTTTAACAGCAACTTTGTCAGGAGCTTTTTGAGCCACATTTTCCTTTTTTTCAGTCTTTTCGATAAGTGGGTTTTCAGAAACTGTCAGTTTTTGCTTATACAAAATTTTTGCTAGCCGCTCTGGAGCCAGTTCATCTTTTCTTTCATCCTTGGGAACTTCCACCAGGTTTAGCCCCATGGTTAAAAAAAAGACAAACATGAGAAAAAGAGCAAGATATTTTCTAAATTCAGGGTCTCTTTTCAGGATGGGTGCGTGTGCTACTTTAGGTGGAGCTTGTACATGTCTTACAAAAATTTGTAGGTCACCTTTTTGGAGACGGAGAATGTCCTGGTTTTGGATTTGAATGTCTGCACCCACGTGACCTGTGTGTTTTTTTGTATCACTCAAAAGGAAAACATCAAATCCTGGCAATGTATAGATCGTTGCCGATGTTGAACCGGCCTGAATAAAGGGAAATGTTTCAGTTTTTCCTAAATAGGGAAATTCAATGGAAAAAGTATCTTTTTGAACGCCTGCAATTTTATAAAGTTCTTTTGACTGGGGCAGGTAATCAACACTGAAAATTTGGTCTTTAAATAACACAATAACTTCTACTGCTTGCTTTGAATGATCATAATTAAATATGGGATAAAGCTCATCCTTATCTTCAAAAATGTATTCACTAAAATCCGCCTTAGGGTCGGATGCCAAAGGATAAACTATTGTTGGAAGGGCATTAGTAACACTTGGTGCAGAATCAGGTAGTGACTTCACAATGTTTATGACTGAGGCACTTCCCTTAACTGGATCAAGTGAATCTAAGACAGGTGGCAATTCTGAATCTGGTAGATAAAGTCCAAATTCAAATTCTAGTTCAGAAATTCTGAAGGTTGACCCGTGTTTAAATTCTTTTACAACAACTTTTTCGTTATTAACATAAGTTCCATTTGTGGAATTCATGTCATAAATAACAGCACGGTCATTAAATATCTCCATCACAGCGTGAATAGCTGAAACTGTTTCACTATTAATCACGTAATCACAGCTCTCAGATCTGCCGATCAAGATTCTGCCCCTTCCAAAAACGCCTAGACTTGAAGGAGTTGATTGAGTGACGGGTCTAATTTTAAACATCTCATTTTGTTTTGTTTTAGTTGTTTCCACTTCAATCCCCTAACGTATGCCGTCTATGGCTTTTTTCATTTCTCGATTAAAATTATCTTTCTCTGGTAATTTGTTACGAAATTCTTTCCTCATCCTTGGGGAAATGGAGATATCTCCAGGTGAACCAGCCTCACCTTCTACACCTATCTCATCAAAATCAAACCGTTCAAACTTTTTGTATTCGTATCTAACGTTTTTCTGTGCTTCAGCAGAAACGTTTAGTACGAAAAAAAAAGAAATTGATAAGATTAAAATATTCATGTTTCCCCAATCTGGTCTTTAACAAATTCAAAGTATTTTTTTATTCTTTCATCTTTCGGGTAAATGATAGAATCAAAAACTTTTTTCGCTTCATTTAATTTACCCATTCGTTTGTAGAGTAGACTTAAGTTCAAGCCGATTTCAGGATTAACCAAATAATTTTTTGGGATTTTATTTAAATAGGACATCGATTTTTCCAGGTCAGATTGGATGAGATAAGCAGTTCCCAACGAATTTAGAAGGTCAACATCAGTGGGAGAATAATTCAGGAGACTTTGAAAAATAGGAATCGCAATCTCAGTTAAACCATAACTTAGATATAATCTAGAAAGATTATATCTTGGTGTTTTTGAAAACTTGGAAATTTTATTCGCTCTATCAAAAGCAACTAACGCTTTTTGATCTAGTCCCTGTTTTGAGTACATAACCCCAATATTATTAAGTGCCGGGACATAGTTGGGAGCAACCTCCAAAGCCTTATTATAAAAAAGTAATGCTTTCCGATAAGAACCTTTTAGGAGGTGACAATTCGCTACTTGGTTCCAATAAGGTGCTGTTTTTTGATATCGATTAAAAAGAGAAGATACTAAATGAAAAGCATTTTCAAAATCTTTCTTTTGACACTTTAATGAAATATCAAGAAGAGGATCCGAAGTGGGTTTCATACTTTTTAATTCAGAAGGGTTTAACCGGTCAATAGTCTCATCTTCTAATGCAGGACTCATGGTTTTTAATCGATGAGCATAAAAATCCTGAACATTATTGTTGTTCAGTGAAACTTCTTTCTTAAAACTATTAGAAGAAACATTTTTGCTAAGATCCTGGGTCATAGTTTTTTTATGAGTTGAGCATGAAATCAGAAAAAAAAGAATGAGAATAGTTTTCATCTTTTCCCTCCTCTATCCATGAGAACTGAACCTTTCGTCATAATGTACTGCTGTGGTATGACGGTTTGATGAATGAGAATTTCAGAATTCAGCGGTGACAAAATTTTATTTTCCAGAATAAGTTTTCGGATTTCTGATCTTTGCTTCTTTGCATTATCAAGAAGTGGCACATAAATGTCAGCCATCGCTTTTTTAAAACTCTCAACATAATCTGATTGTTTATCCGGTGGGCTAAAATTCTTAAGCTTTTCAGAAAAACCTTCGTAAGTATCAATGATAAGTTTATAACCTTGAACAACTCCTTTACCAGAACCTATCTTTTGAATTTGGTTAATATCACTGGCCAGTTGATCCATCATTTGCAGAACGTTTCTCATTTGATTGTTAAAATTTTCTTCAGGAAACATAAGTTGAATGCTATCGATCTTTTTCTTTTTATCTCGTGCCATCTGAATCATTCGTTCAGCGATAAGATCAAGGGCATCAACCGGTATATCCAATTTCTGAGATCTTGCCGTTTCATAGAAATTATTTTGTTTATTAAAAATTTTCATCGCCTCATCAGAGTCACCGATTAAAACTAACTCCTTTCTAAGATCCTCTAGGGGAGAAATGAGCTTAGGGTGATTTCTTGAATTAACTTCAAGCTCTTTAATCGTTTCTTGAAAGACCTCCCATCTCTTCGTTAGTGATAACTCTTTCAAAATTTCTACCGAAACTTCTGAGACTACTGACTCTGGAATAGAACATAATTTTGCTGTATTTTTGACCTCTAAAGCTTTGTCCAAGTCTTCATTTGCCAGCGAAATAAAGACTGCATTTTTAAAAGCAATGTCTTTATTTGAAGAATTTTCCCTACATAACTTAGTTAAAACACTAAAAGAGATATCAGATGATTCAAAAAACTTTTGTTTTAAAAATAGCCCTGCTGCCATACTGAGGATAGAATCAGCAAATCTCACCACCTCCGGATGATCCATTTCTTTTAATGCTGTTTGAATCCATTTGTAACAATTTTCAGTGTCACCTTTTTCAAAATACAGCGTAGCAAGGTTATAGGCAGCATTTACCTTAGCTTTTGGGGTAGTTTCATTTGAAGCGTATATCTGGTGATAACCTTTAAGCGCAATATCTTTCTCACCCTTTTCTAATGATTTCTGAACACCCTCTATTTGAATTTTAGTTTGAAGAACTTTGAGAGCGTCTGCATATTTAGTAGAAACTTTAAATTCACCTGAATTAATTTTTCTTACATATTTCTTCACATTATCGTAATCTTTCAATTTTCTAAAATGCTCCATAATTTTGGCGAGCATACCTTCTTGATTAAGTGATTCAGAGGGGAATGATTTTGCAAAACTTATGAGTGTTTCCTCTGCTCCAGAGATATCTTTAGCATCAAACTGAGAATTAAAAAGTTTTATATAAATTGAAGATGCCCTTTGGGATCTGGAATCAACCAACAAGTATCTGGAGTAAACTGGAATGTAATAGCGCGAGACAGTGGATTGCGGAAAATCGGGATTTCCGATACAAGCGAGCATTCCCTCAGAACTTTTTTTCATGACTTCACTCTGCTGACCAGACCTTGCCGAGTCAAAAGCTTTCAAATAATACTTAAGTGCATCTTCAAAATTACCCGCAACGAAAGCTGTTTCGCCCTGAAAAAATATTTTCTCAGACCTCTGATCTGGGTCTAGCTTTCCAGAAAGTTCAAAATAAGCCATGGCGAGCTTAGCTTTTTTCTTTTGAATTTTCGGTACACTCTTATAAATATCAGAGGCGAGAGTTTTTTGAATTTCAGCTGCTTTCTTGTTGACCTGATAAATGAGTTTTTCAAGGTCAGATTTTTCAAAAGGTGACTTTAAATGAGAGTCCACCAGTTCAGTAGAAACAAGAATGTGCTCGTCTTCTTTGTTAAACTTGTCATAAAGATATAACTCTGCAAGCAAAACTTGTATCTTTTTGGTCTTATTTTTTTCAATACTATGAAGACGCTTCAACAAGCTATCAGCAAGATCGAATCTTCCTTGAGAGGTAAGCTTCGTAGAAATTTGAATAAATTGATCTGTATAATTAATACCAAGTTTTTCAAAAAAATCGATCCCTTCTCCAATCCGGTTTGCATCTACATAGAAAATGCCTATGTCTCGCTCTACTTGTCCTCTCATGTCTACAAACTTACCACCAGATTTCTTATGAACATCTTTCATCAAATTAATTGCTGAATTGAAACTTTTAACCCTGTAATAACACCAGGCCAAGTTAAAGGCATCTTTAGTCCACCATTTATCATCCATATTTTTTAAAGATGATTCGTAATAAGGAATCGCTTCTTGATAATTCTTTTCATTTAAATAATAGTCAGCAAGGGCGACCTTAGATTTGTTTGCAATCTGAGGGTCTTTTACTTTTCCTGATGCTAGCTTGAAGTATTTTTTTGCAAGTTCATCATTTCCTAGTTCTTTGTAGTTAAACGCAAGGATGTAATAAACATCGCCAATCTCTTTGTAGTTGGGGAACTTCTTGGCAACAAGTAATGCAGACTCATTAGCCTCCAGAAACAACTTTTCTGAATATTTAAAAAAATCTTTCTTATTAAGGGTAGTCCTTGCTTCAGGTTTGATAGAGAGATATTTTTCATTCTCAGTTTCGCGGTAAATCCTTGCCTTTTCAAGATACAGTTCTGAGATTCTAAACAATGTATCAGGAACCTTTTGATTTTGTTGCCTTGCGAGCCTTGTCACTTCTGCCAGTTCCTCATCAACAATTGAAATAATCTTACTTCTTCTCTGGTCAAGATTTAGGCGCTCAGCAAAAGCTATATTTATAAATAAAACTATTAACGAGATAAAATTTAGCATTCAGACCTCAACGCAAATACATAGTCACCAAGTTCATCTGCCCAAAATTCGCCGTTAAAAATCCAAAAATATTGCTTATCATTTCTTTCAATGTATTGAACATCTCCACGCTTTTTATTTGGAATGAAATCTGACTGATAAAGCTTCTCCTTCCTTTGCGCCAACACCTCGAGCTTGATGTAGCTCATGTCCTGAAAGGCAGAATACAAAACTGAATATTTAGAAACTAAACTTGAACGGACATAGGCTCCTATCATTGTTCTGTATTCATCAACAACTGTCCTGATGTTTTTTACAAGATCAATATTCATCCGGGACTCCCGTAATTTCTCTAACTTTTTATATTCCTCAATGGACATCAGGAGTGCACTTTTCATTTCAATATAAGCGGCATCCTTACTGACAGATTTAAGAATATTCTCAATGATGGGAAGTGGTGGTGCCTTTTGATCCTCAAAGTCTGACATTAATTCGTAAAAATACTTATAGTCCTTTCCCCTCTTTATCAGAAATGACCTAAGGTCTCTGGAGGGATTTAATAACTCATTATAAAAATCATCCGAGATCTTTCTAGCATCATCATAAAGACACATTTTAAGATAACTTAAACCTTTCAATACCTCGGCCTCAGGCTTAAAAATAAAATCAAAGACAGGTGCTTTGTAGGAAACGAGCTTACCCAATGTACGATTATAATTCTTTTGATAGTAGCTATTCCAAGCTTCCTCAAAAAGTATCTCCGGCCATACAAATGACTCTTTTGGTATATCTAAATAACTTAACTCTGCTTTTTCGAAATCTTTTAAAGCAAAGAAAGAACGAGCAATTCCAGCGAGGCAATAATCTTTGTTTGTTTGCAATTGATTTTTAAGAACCATCGAATCAGTTTTTTTGATTCTCTGATCAGAAGACCTGATGCAATCCCTGAACTGATTTATTGCTTCTTTAGGATCACCTAATTCAGAGTAGATGACAGCTTTGAGGTTTGATATGAAGGGAAATGATGGGTGATCCCCTGAAATTTGATTTAGCTCTTCAATTGCTTCCTGGGACTTATTATTCTTAAGAAGTCTTTTCGCAAGAATATATCGAACATTACCTGATCTTGATTTTTTTAAAATCTCATCGGGGAGAGACTCAAAGGGCTTCACTCCCGTGTGATAAATCATTAAATCTAAAGCCTCTTCAAGCTCTTTATCAAGGCCTCTATTAGTCTTTACAATGTGTTCTTTCATCCATGGAATAATTGAAAAATAATACCCACTATTAATCAACTCAATAAGAAGTCGTCGGTTATCAGAATATGAAAAACTTCCGCTACCGTAAACCCTGTCTGCAGCTTCATAGGAAGCCCAGGAAGTTTTTATAAAAAATAATGAAACAAGTAATATCTTTGAGAACATCATGTTCTCCTTTTTATTAAAAAGCGTAATTTAGCCCCAAGCCTAAGTCGTAATTATTGTAAACTTTAGTAGCCTTTGTTGTTTCAGCTGCAGCTTGAGTCTTCTTAGTTTTGTCTGCCTTATAAGCCTGACCGGTAAGATCAAGCCGCAAACTCCAACTTTCATTTAAGTAAAACCTAAAACCAGTATTCCAGAGGGCACCGATGTGGCTTTCTTTTGTTAATTCATCTTGATTTGTAGCAGTTGTATCAAACTTATTTCTATTGTCTTCCGTTGAAATGCTTCCAATTCCCAAACCAAACATCCAGTCAAAATAAAAGACTTTATTGAATGTATTAATTTTTGAATAAAAGGGAGACCACATGATGGTTGCCCCCATGAAAGAATCAATGCTTCTATAAAAGGGAACAGTGCCTTGTTCTTTCACACCCTTGGCAGTGTCATTTTCCTTATTTGAATTTTTACCATACAAAAATTCTAATCCCCAATCCTCTGAGAAAAAATATCCTCCTCGAACTGTACCACCAAAAGCATCCAGGAAAGGTTGACTTAAGTTATAAGCAGCGGTGGCGCCCAAATACAAGTTACCATCCTTACGGAACTTTCTATTTTGAAGAACATAAATTTCTTTATCATTATCCAACCATGAAAAATTGTAGAGTGATTTTTCCGATGCCATCAAGGACATGCTCAAAAGGAGCATTAACAAAACTAAGAGATTTTTTTTCATTTATACTTCACTTGTTAGAACAATTTTCAATTTATTAAAATTCTAACATGTCCATAATGTGACGCAAGTTTTCGGGTTAACGAGGGCAAATGCTACCATAAGAACATTGACTGCAATGGTCAGAGTTGATTTTCCAGGGTTCATTTTGGGATTTCCACAGGGGGTAGAGATATTCAACACAATCGGTGAAGCTTACTTTTTTTTGAAGAAGCTCTTTTTTATCAACAAAACATAGCACAACATCTACCAGACTACTTTTATCAACTCTCCTAAGTTCAAAAAGTGCGTAGGCATATATCATTAACTGGGACCAGTAATGATTGAGTTTGTCTTTTGAAATTCCTCCAGTTTTAAAGTCCCAAACCTGAGCAGTATGATCATTCTTGGAAAAAAGAATCAGATCTGGAATCCCTGAAATCATAAAATTAAAAAATTTAAATTTAAGAGGAGTCTCGGATACTAATAAAAATTCATGACTTTTTTTCTTTAGTAAATCAAGAGTCCACTCAAGTGCTTTCAACGTGCTTTCATCAAAAATATTTTTAGAAAAATTAAAATTATTTTTAATTCCTTTTGATATTTCTAAATGAAGCATACTCCCTCTTTCTCCTGAAGATTTAAGATGACTTACATCTGTATCCACGTTTTCATCATTAGGGAAAGAGAATCCTGGAATCGAATCAGGCTCGGGCATTTTTAAAGTATTTGATAAGTAAAATTTTCTCGGACAATCTATCAGTGTATTTAATTTTGTAGCACTCATCTCAGCGGAAATTAATAAATCTTCCCTGCGATGACCTTTTTGATAGATGCCCGTTGGGTCAAAAAAGAAAAGCGGAAGTGATGGATGAACACTTCCTTTGTCTATTTCCATGAGATTTAATTCTAAAAACCGAACTGACTTTGTAATTTCATTTTTATCTGTATCGCTCATCCAAAGATTAAGTCCAATCGACCAGCTATTTTTAGGTACACTAAAAGATTTTTCTGGGAATAAAAATTTCACCCAAGACAATTTTTTCTTTGCCCTTGTGCAAGCTACATAAAATAAACGTTTAGACTCAGAAAAATTTTTAATTTTACCTATTTCACTTTCTAAAAGATACATCGGAGATTTACGAGTTAATTTCTTTGATAAGTCCATGTACCATTTAAAGCTTCCTGGGAAATCCCCAAAAAGACTCCCATCATTTTGCTCCTTACCATTTGTATATATGCCACCTAAATAAACCGAATCGAACTCCAGTCCTTTGGAGGCATGGGCAGACATGATCTGCACCATGTGAGATTCAGTTCCCGATCTTAGTTCAAGATTAAGTTTATCATTTTTACTGGCAGAGATTTGTGTTAAAACGGATTCAGGATCCTGATCATGAAGTCTTGCAATGATCTCAATAAAGCCAAAGTTAATATCAGAGTTTTCGTTAGTTATATTGAGTTTAAAAATAAACTTATGAAAAGCATTTACAAGACCCCAGTATTTAATATCTTCATCAAAATCAAGTAACCACTTTTCCTCACAACTTTTTTTGATTCCAAGAATCCGTAGATAATTATCGACCATAAAAAGTGGGTACCTATCCCTGCTGGTCAGATTCGAATCAAAATTTCTCTTAAGAAGGGATAAAAAGATACCCATGAGAGGATCATCCAAAAGATCAATCTTATATTGGGCTGTAAAACCTATACCCTCATCCATAAGTTTCCGGATAAGTTCAGCACTGGGCCTTAATCTGCTATAAAGAACAGTACAGATATTAGAGGTAGTCTGTCGTTCGGCCTTTATGGCATGACAAAGTGCCAACGCTTCAAGCCTGTTAATCTCTTCATTGGAAAACTTACCCTCTTGTTCTAAATCTCTACTGAGCATAGCAGAATAAACAAGTACTGTTCCAGGAGTCTTAGGTTGCTCAGAATAAGGCACTTCCTGGTCTTCTGAGTCAACAGTGAAGGGGTCATGGGATTCAAAATTTGGCCCTAACGGAAGTACGGTTTTGAAAAATGAATTATTAAAGTTAATAATTTCTGCAAGGGAGCGATAGTTATTAACCAAACTCCTTACTTGGGGAATTAAGTTCATGCAGTTTTGAAATACTGTCAACTCACCACCTCTAAAGCCGTAAATTGCCTGCTTGGGGTCTCCTACACAAAATAATTTTTTATAATCTGAGCCAATGAGTTCACGAATGATACTGAACTGAAGACTTGAGGTATCTTGAAATTCATCTACAATAAAATATTGATATGTTTGTTGAACTTTTTGTCTATACTCAAAATTATCAAGACCCAAAGAAACAAAATATTCAATATCTCCGAAAGTCATACCTTGATTAGGATCTAATCTAGAATCAATATAGTTAAAAATATTTAAACAAAGATTCATCCACGGAAGAACCATTGATTCAAAATGGTGATGATAATCATAAAGTCCATCTTTCCAGTAATTAATCCAACTCCTTAATTCAAATAATCCATTTTTTGCTGCCAAAGACTGGGGTGTTTTTTTCTTTTGTGTCCGTTCTCCTTCAAGCTTTTTAATGGAACTAAAAAGTTCTGCGTAAATTTTGAACTTATCCACAGAATCAATTAAGTCTGGTGCAGAATTTTGAAAGATAGAAACCATCTTTTCAAAAGCAGAACGATTATTTTCAGTATCCAAATCGAGTCTTTTAAAAGCTTCTATGGATTCAGAGAGTCCATTAAGTTGAAATGACTGAATGAGTATGTCTTTAACTGAGTCAGGTCGAATTTGATCAATATCAAATTTTTTCCATGAAATTCTAAGCTCTGGATCATTAAATATGTTTGTAAAAGCATTAAGAAGGGATTTCTTCTCTCGGAGAACTATGTCCAATATAGACTTATCAATATGTTGAATTGAATAGAGAAACCATTCATCGATGATTTTTTTCACCTGATTGGTTCTTTCAGCATTAAAAATAATTTTTGCATCCGGTGATAGGTGAGGAAAAAAACCACCAGAGATTAATTTACGACAAAAGCCATCTATTGTTGTTACTGTTAAAACCGGAAGAACATCGTTGGCGATTTCCCAAAACTTTCTATCATCCCCTTCCATTTGAGACTGCTCTATGAATCTGTCGTTCAGTCTGATATTCATTTCTCCAGCAGCTTTCTTGGTAAATGTCATCATGACGACTTCAGAAAACTTTTTCCTTATGTACTCCTCAAAATTTGAATCCTTTCTTTTTTTGAATTCCGAAATCCAAATTGCAGTTAGATGACAGATGTGTTCTACAAGCACAAAGGTTTTACCAGAACCTGCACCAGCTTTAAGAAGAACACCTCCATCATGATTAATTGCCTTAAGTTGTTCAGCATTAGGTGTTCTAGACATTATTTGAATCACTTTTTAGACATACCTTATTCAATTCGCAGTAATCACAAACAGCTTTTTTTCGGGGTAAAGGAGGAAAATTAACTTCTTCCTCAATTTTTTGAATATAATCCGCAATTCTTTTCTCGATATCCGTTATTTCCAAATTCAAATTCATTTTATGAACTTTACAAAGCTCTGATGAATCAAAAAGCTCGAAGACTTCTTCATCAGAGGTCAAAATCAAAGAGCTCTCTGGCTCATCCAGCACAATGTATCCCATGATAAGCTTTTTCTGGTCAAAATCAGCAATCATTTTCTTTGAGGCCACGGCATATGTCCAAAGTTGGATTGCTTCTAAATCCATCACCTCTTTGGCAGTGGAAGCTGAGTATGCTGTTGACTTAAAATCGAAAAGATAAATAGTTTCAGAGCTCAATCCCAGACAATCAATCCTTCCATTAATTAAAAAATTAGACACAATCTTAAACGACTCTTCTATCTTCCAGTCAATTTTTTCGTTGGAAATTCGACTAATATGACGAAGAAAATTAATACCATTCATTGAACGTTGATTAAATAGTAGCTCACGATGAAGATAAACTTCACGTGCCATGCGAATGTTCTTTTTAATCAAATAATCATCCATCAACTTTTTAACCAAAAGCACCAACTCTTCATCTTTTTTCTGTTCTTTGAAAAAATTTTCAATAATTTCATGAATGATGGTACCTGAGGTCATCGGATCAAAATCTTTTTTAAGAAGCACCTCAGGAAATACCTTATGAATATATGAAAAATAAAACTTTCTTGGACAATCAATGAACGTTTGAATTTTACTTGCCGAAAATGAACCTTCAAATTTTAATACCGGACCTAACCTTAAAGGATCAGCTGTTGTGAATTTATTATCTAGTAATTTATTTTCAATTAATTGTAATTCAACACCATTAAAAATTTTCTTCCATATCAAGTTATGCTTTAAAGTGTCCTGATTCATTAAAACAATGACTTTTGCCTGAATAAAAAGATCCTGCAATTCCCAGATTTTATAAGAAAGGTCAAGATCACTCCTCTTTATAGGCCCAATTGATGAAAGAATCTTTTGAATTGATTCGGTATAATTTTGACCCAAGCCTTGTAAACCATCAAAACGATCGTCGATGCAAAGGATCACTCTTTTTGAAAAATCTATTTCTTCAATGGAAGCGACATCCTTTAAGGTTATCCGCGCCTGTTGATTTGATAGAGGAACAAAAGAAGTCCTAGGCTGATTAAGTTTGGTTACTTCCGAAAGTAGTTTTATAAAAAAAGCATCAATGAGAACAGGATCATCTGTCATTTCACTCATAAAAAGAAGGGCCTCTTTATATAGTTGGAGCCCTCTCATGTACTTAAGATTAGTCGTTTGATTAATCCTGTTTTCCAGATAGTTTATTAAATCAACATGAGTTCCAGCAAATTTTTCAACTTCTCTGTGGACCTGATTTAGTTCATTTGAGAGTATCTCTACTGGTATCTTAAAAAAAACATCTTCCGAAGGAACAATGTTCATGTGTTCTGAAGATAATTTTGAGATGCCAAGTAGTACTTGATCTCCCTCTTGCAGGACACTTTTTAAATTTTTTGAAATATCCCTTGTATTTATTTTAATCCAACTAGCTTTTGGTGACGGGGTTAATGTAAGAAGTTCTTCCACCTTCGTACTAGAATCCATCATCCATGAAATCCAATCACTCCTTTTTTCTTTGCCTTTTATCGAAAAAGGAAGAGGAATGATCACTTGGCAGGAAGAAGACAAAGCCTTAAGGAGGTCAATTTGTTGTCCATTTAAATGCTGGAATCCCCAAAATATGTATGTTTTGTTCTTTTCTAAAAACTCAGGGGAGGAATTTAAACGATCGCATATTTTTCGATAAACTCCGTGTTCATCATTATGTCCAGTAAGCTCCAGGATTTTCCAGAAAATTTTTACAGCATTCTTTATGACGTCAGGTACTTCATCGAGAGCAGAAGAAAGATCGTCCAAATTCAAGGTAAAACTTCTTAAATCTGAAAAAAGATTGTAAGCATGATTAAATTGCTCAAAAGACAAATCAGACAAAAATTTATTTCTTAAAATTCCAAAAATCAAAAGCAATTCTGATTTTCTCTTAAGCTCTGGCCGCTCTTCAGGAATCCAGAGAAATTCCATTAAAAGAGAAATAAATTTAGCTATGGTTATAACATCTCCGGAATCATCAGATAGGAGGCGAGAGCGTAAACTATCTGCTTTAATAGGACTAGGGGTCACAAAGATTTTATCCCCTGGAATTTTTTGGACTTCAGTTAAAAATTGCTCTCTTAACGAAAAATAAACAATACGCATCATATTGCATTTATTCTACCTTTGTGGCGTAGAAAGATTAACAAAAAACAATGAATGAGTTATAAATATACCCCTCTGCCTTTAAAAAATAATTCTCAGGAGAATTGTACATGCTCTCAACAAGCCGGCTCTATAGTTTTTTAGATCACCAGAACGGCTTTAATATCCATTTTCTCGAGGGACAAAAACTCATCCATGACCTCGCTCTTCTCCATCCCATCAAAAGTGCAGGATTTGCTTATTTCAGGGATACATTTCTTGGGATCCTACCCATTATTTTTTTTCTCAAACCACAGGAGTCATTAGGCATTTACATTGATTCAGATGAGCCCTACTTTAGATTAAAGATTGAAACTAACAGTGCTGGGCACACAAGAACACTTCTTTTGCCAGAAAATTTTAATCAGTTTCCGATGAAAATTACTGGAAATGTCAGAGTTTCAAAAATATTTCAGAATCAGTCACAGCCCTACACCTCTATGATTCAACTCTATGAAGTTGAAACAAAAGAAGTGATTAACAAGATTTTGTCGGAGTCCTATCAGACTAATTCTGAAGTGATTGTCGGCGAAATCAGTGATCAATCAATTATGGTTACGAAACTACCTCCAGTGAATATTAATTCTTCCATAGATGAATCCCTATCCAGAAAAGATTATATAAAAAAACACTCTCCATTTTTTCATGATGTTTTTGAAGCTGCTTCAGATGATATTGAAAAAATTGTTAAACTTTTTGAAGACCATGGCCTCAGCTACATGGGAAGTCGACAAGTTGATTTCTACTGCCCTTGTTCTAAAGAACGAATGGTTCTGAATCTAAAAGGTCTTTTCATAAATGATTTAGATCACCTCTTTGAAGGTCAAGATAAGATAGATATCAAGTGTGATTATTGCCAAAAAAATTATGAGATCCTAAGAACAGACATTTAAACCTACAATATTTGAAATATTATCTGAAGGGATTAATGATCTTCAGTTCGAGACCTTGCTGTTTTGGACCGGATAAAATCCTCTCAAAAACTTCTGAATCATCATACATTCCACATAAATTTTCTGCTCTGGCACCTGATGACAATACAAGGTTCGTAAGCTTAGTCCTCTTAGCATTGATTGTGGTTTTACCTTTCTCAAATTCATAAAAAGATTTACCCTGATCTGGCAAATCCACAAACTTTGAATCTCCGGTCGTCAGAAGCACCAAATAATCATTTGAGGCGGTAAAAGACAAGGCCTCTCGATATGTTTTTTCAAGATCTAAAAGTATTTCACGAGCAAGTGAAAGGTTTTTAGACTCCAAAGCATTTAGATAAGAAAAATCCCTTACAATAAATAAATGCTTTTGAAATGATTTATTAAATTTACTATAAACAGCAATAAAATCTTCCGAGAGCAAGGAGGCACACCCATTTTTTCCACAAGTTCGGTCGTAAGAAACGGAATTGGGCCTTAAATCTACCTCCTCAGAATAATGAAAACTTCTGCTCCCCTCCAAAGGCTCGGATCTCATGAAAAAATAAAGTGATTTCAAAAAAGGCGATTGTTCTTCTTCAGATTGACATTTATTCATGGAGAGGAGGCTTTGATAAGACTTAGGACCATTTTCCAAAACAGCTGTACTATAGCCATTGCTAGCTATGTAACTCCAGATGGGACGCAAAAGTGCATCATCGCAGGAATTTTTGATGTTTTTTTTGCCAGTCATCTGAGAAAGGAATGTCGATTCAGCGGAATTTCTTAATTGATAAAAATTATAGTTCCAGGTTTGCCCATAACAAATATTTTCCTCAAAGGATGTTTTTTTGTCAGAGGAGAGCTGAAACCGCAACATTGCAATTTGCTCCTCTTCAAGTCCAGCCACCTGAAACCAGATAATTTTAGTTGGGGTTAAACCAAACTGGTGCTTCTTTAAATTTAAGCTTGTAACCTGGGTACAACTTACAAGAAACAAAAGAGCTAATAATCGCATATTTCTTCTCCAGCCAATTATTCTTGAACGAGTGACTTCACCCCACAACTATGTTCAAAAATAAAGAAGTAAAAGAGGGCAGGAAATAGCATTAATTGGCCTATGATGTAAGACCAGTTAGTATTTATCCATAAACAAAAACCGAATAAACTTAAAAACAAAACCATTTTGATCAGAATTCTTTTTTCATAACGGGCATTTTTTACAAAAAACAAAATGACGAACACGCTTATCAAAATTGAACCCATGAAAAACCACATGGTGGAATCAGGGAAAAACGAATAGGCTAAAATTGCTCCTATAATAGGAATGCGGGATAAGATCTTTTCCAGAAAAATGTTAAGATTAAGGGACAATAAAATAACCTGGATCAAAAATCCTAAGCTTCCTGAAATCGTGGCAATTTCAATCCATAGAGCGTTTACATTAGGGTATAATCCAAAATCAAGCAACGCTTTAACGCTAAAGAATGAGGTTACACTCAATAAAACAACAGAAACCAAAAGGTTTAAAGGGTGGTATGGTAAGCCGAACTGAACCATAAATTTTAGCAATGAGAAAATGCAGTAAAAACTTAGACCAAGATTGATTACTGAAAGAAAAAAACTACCCATGAGGCCCTCTAAAGAATAAAATAATACTTCGATTATAAACAATTTTAAGAAAATGTCTTAAAATGATTTATTTAGATGACATGGTTTAGGTGAGGAGGCCAGATGGAAAGTATTGAAGCTAGTCGGCAGATCATGTGGATGATCCCTTTTTGGATGAAGGTTGTCATGTACCTATCTCTGGCAGTTGCGACCTATTTTTTCGCACAGGGCCTGTTGGTAAAGTTTCGATTTGTAACCGCTGGTAAAAATCCAAAACTGATTCTGCCTGAAAAATTAAATGTTAAAAATTTTCTCATGACTATTTTTTTTCAGGGAAAAGTACCAAGAGATGGATTTGTAAATGTTTACCACACCATGATCTTTTGGGGCTTTTTAACGCTTTTCATTGCCACTGAACTGGTGGCAATACATGCCGATACTCCATTTAAAGTATTTCAAGGGACCACTTACAAAGTAGTTTCATTTCTGGCCGATATTGGGGGCCTCCTTGTTCTTCTTGGTATAGGTTTGGCTTACTACCGACGTTATGTGGTGAAGAAAAAATTTCTGTCAGCAACAAAACCCAATCAAGAAAAATTCATGTATGCCATGCTCATTGCACTGGTCGTCATCGGATATGTTCTTGAGGCCATAAGAATTTTTGTGACTAATATGCCAGAGGGAGAGCGATTTTGGTCACCCATAGGTTATTCACTGGCAGGAATTGTTGGTCTTCTTTCTCCTTCCCAATCTTTTCTTGCTGGAACCTATAAATCACTATGGCTTCTTCACATGGTTAATACCATGTTTTTTGTGGCCTCACTGACACATTCTAAATTTTTTCATATTTTAGTTCTTCCACTGAATGCCCTCCTTACTCCCTTTCGCCGTGGTGCTGTTCTTATGCCAATGGATTTTGCCAATGAAAATGCGGAAACATTTGGTCTGGGTAAAACGTCAGAACTGACCATGAAACAACGATTAGACACACTTGCCTGCGTAGAGTGTGGTCGATGCACTCAGGTTTGTCCTGCAAACCTCGCTGATAAACCACTTGATCCCAAGCTCATCATCACAAAAATGAGAGATGTCATGGACTATCAGGTTGAAACATGCCCAGATCAAAAAAATGATAAGGAGCTTTGGGGGGAGAATCCTTTGTATTCTTCCAATGAACTTGATGCCTGTACTACCTGTGGTGCCTGCATGGAAGAATGTCCAGCCAACATAGAGCATGTTCAACTCATTATGGATTTGAAACGCTATAAGGCCCTCACCCTAGGAGATCTTCCCCCTGCGGCTGCAGATGCTGTGAATAAAATTAAAAAGAATGGAAATCCCTGGGGTATCTCTCAGGATGACCGGTTTAACTGGGCACAAGGCTTGGAAGTTCCAGTCATCGAGTCAGGTAAAAAAGTTGATTACCTTTACTATGTTGGTTGCGCGGGCTCCTATGATGGTTCCAATCAGAAAGTTGTCAAAGATACGATCAACCTTCTCAAAAAGGCTGGTGTCTCCTTTGCAGTGATGGGAAAAACTGAAAAATGCAACGGAGACCCTGTTCGTCGTTTTGGGGATGAATATTCATTTTATGAAATTGCCATCGAAAATATTGCCAATATGAGGCAGTACAGTTTTGACAAAGTTGTTACACACTGTCCTCACTGCTTACACACTATTGGAAAGGAGTATGCAAAATTTGAGGACGGAAAGTTTGAGACCGTTCATCACACTGAACTTCTTTCAGAGCTTCTCCGGTCTGGAAAGCTTAAGGCATTAAAGGATGTTGCTGGCGAGCTCACCTTCCATGATCCTTGCTACCTTGGACGTCATCATGGGGAGTACGATGCCCCAAGATCTATTCTTAATTCAATACCAGGTGTAAAACTTATCGAAATGAAGAAAAGCAAGGATACGGCCCTGTGTTGTGGAATGGGTGGAGGAAATATGTGGTATGAACTACCTGAGGGAAAACATCTGGCAGAAAATAGATTAGAACAAATTGGTGAAACTCAAGCACCAAAACTTGCCACTTCGTGTTCATATTGTATGATTAATTTTAACTCCTCTAAGGGACATGTTTCTACAACGGAGAACCTTCAGGTTGAAGACGTTGCCTCGATTTTGGCCAAATCAGTTTTATAAAATAATTTTGGGCATAGTCCTAATTGGACTATGCCTTCCCTCACTATCTCAGACAGAACCACTCTCTCTCCCAAAAAATATAAATTATCCAGGGATCATCGAAACCTTTGAAAAGATTATTGAAATTGATCGTGATAAAAATCAAAAAAAAATGAACATCATTGTTCAAAAAGGTGGAACTCTTCCCTTATCCATTCCCACTTCAGACCTCGATCTTGATCCTGACTTTCTGAATTCAATCCTTCTTCACTCAGACTCTGGCTACCTCAGAATGGCTTCAACCAATAAGTGCCGTTTTTACGAAGCCATCCTGACTGACCTGTTAAAAAATAGTGAAGGAAAGATCAAAAATATCGTCATGAACTATTTCGCAAAAGGGATCAGGCAATCAGGATTCATTAGCAAAAAGGATTTTCTAAAAAAAATTATTCCTGAAGATTGTCCAGAAACACAAAAAACCATCCAAGTTTTTCAGGTTAAAACGATCAAGGAAACCATAAAAGGGTTAGACCTAAAGACACCAAGAGGAATTGATGAGTGTAAGTCTAAACACTCATCCTGGCTTAAGGCACCTGAAACTCCATTCCTTTGCCAAATTCATGAATATCTCAAAGATCCCTCCCAGGGAGAGGTCATTTCTAAAATCTTGGAACAAAAAATTTCCAAAATGGAAAAAAAATATATAAAGAATCTTTGTGAAAATCTCAACAATGAAGATCTTTTTTGTGATGAGATGATGAGTTCCTCATTCTGGGACCAAGAAATAGACGTAAATCAAAATAAGATTTTTTCTGATGAAATCTGCCGTAAAGTGATGAATTCAAGAGAACTTACTTCTCATCAACGTGAGGCTTGTTTAGATAGACTTAAAAAAGAACCTGATCTTTGCCTTTATACCTCCAAAGAAAGCTCTGGATTAAGACCACAGCCGGATTGTGATCAACTATCAAATGCCCTGAATTTTTCCTCACTTAAGAACACTGTTAATGATTGTCCAGGTAAAAGTGATCAGATGGTTATTACCAACATGGGAAGAATCCTATCTCATTTTAATTTTAAGAATGTTCCAGTGTCTCAATATCCATGTCATTCTTCATCATCTTTTCTTTTTTATGAATTTAACAAACAATTTGACAACGATGAGAACTGGGGTGTAGAGGCCTGCTACACCGATCAGATAACAGGAAAGGAAATATGTTACAAAACTTTTTTTAGTGATATTTCAGGAGGGGCGGATTCCTATGCTAGTGTTGTGGCCAATATTCTAAAAAAAACCAGGGGTCTAGATCAAAGCACGGTTTGTGAAGTCATCAATAATACCGATTATAATCCTCTTGTCTTACGATTTAAATCTGGCTGTTTTATCACTGTTGAATCAAATTTTTGTCACATGACAAGCTGTAAACACAAAATTATTTTAAATGATCGAGTCATCGATTTCATTAAAATAAAATCCAAGAGCACTATCGACTACTTCCCTACCGACCTAGTACATGAGCGTTTTTCTCAAACCTATATGCTTAATAAAGATTTTAAGAAAAGCAGTAAAAAGATAAATGAATTGGCCGACATCAAGAAGTTTTTCAAAAAAACAAATCTTGGATTAATACATGGTATCGGATGTGCCGAAGATCTACTGCCCACTTTTTTCAGAGGATACTCACTCAATCAGTGCTCTGCTCTTCCCTTTATCATCAACGGGATCCTTAAAAATAATGAGGGGGATAAAGTCGTTCTTGTCACTCGAACAGCAGTGGATAATCTCGAAGCCCCTAGACTGATTAGTTGGAGTTCTGTTTTTTCCTCTGTCAGGAGCTATCAAAAAAAGCATCCGCTCAAATTATGGACAATGTATGCTCTGGATTAATTTATTTTTTATTTTATCTCTGAACGCAGCTGAGCTTCCCGCGTTCCTCACTAAACACTCCAGTGATACGCTCCGATACGTAAGCTATAATGGCAGGATCACTTACCTTCAAAAGAAGCCTGGCTTACTCGCCCTAGTAAGTGACTTTAAAAGCACAGATGTTTTGAATGAAAAATTCAATAATGACTTCCGAATCACTGGAAGTTCTGCCAAAAAACGTCTCATTATAGAATCTATTCCCAATAGTCAATCTGACTTAAGTTTTCTAAAAAATCATGAAATTTTTGTAGTTGATTACGGCAACTCTCTCCCTCGAAAAATTGGTCAAGGAAAAAATCCTAAACTTCATCTGAGTGATGAGTGGTTAAGTTACTTTGACTTATCTAAAAAAATTATTCATCTTCAAAATCTTATGACAGAAAAAAAATACGAAATTAAACCCACACAAGAATTAAATCCATTCTTTACACCTGAAATTCAGATGGTCAATTCTCAGAGTGTTGTCTATTCGGATGTAAATGAATCTGGTCATTCCGCCATCGTCTCATTCAATTTCATCACACAAAACAGCACAATCCTCTATAAAAGTCCTCACAAAGGGACAAAGATTGAAATTTGTAGGGGGGTAGACTATCTCGGTTTTGGAGAATTCCCTTATGAAGGATTATTTAGAAATTCCCAGATTCAACTTTCTAAAACTTCAGAGACTGAAGAGCTCAGTGGATTTACAATGCTCTATGAATCAGTCAATGGTGATAATGGCAATATGATCTGCCTCAAAGATCACATTTATTTTATAAAGACCACAGATCAAAATTCCGAAATCAATCATAGAACTACGGAAGCGGCAAAAATTAATTTAAAAGATCAAAAATTGGAAGTCCTCTCAAATTTAAAAAATGTATCCCAAATAATTGAAATGGATGGAAGAGTGATGATTCCTTTTAGAGGAGAATTTTATGTCCTAGAAGGTCATTCTGATCTAAGAGAAGATAAATTAAAGGCAAATCCGACTCAAGAGGAGGCACCTCTTGATATTTAATTTATTTTTCATCTTAACTTTTTCTGCATTTTCTTTGAGTTTTGACAAAGATTTTAAAACCGTCAATGACCGGGTTCCTCTGGAGTTTAATCACCTCTTTGAATCCTTAAAAGGAAACATCTCTTCCCCTCAAGAAAAGATGAAAATCATCGATTTATGCAAAGACCTTAATGAAAATCTGGGACTCCTAGGAAAAGAACACATCTTTCTTTTAATGAAGTCCGAAGTCATAAAACATACTCTGGAATATAAACATAAAAAATTTAACACTCATCCGATCAATAAAACTTTAATCTCACATCTTGAAAAAGACTTTCAGAACAAACAACCAAAACTTTCAAGTTTTTCTCAATGGATCTGGGAATCTATTTTGGCAGAACTTAAACATAGAGAGGCGATGAATTTAATTTCTGAAAAAAATTTTAATGCCACTCACTTCTCTGGTTCTTACAAGCCACAGGCCCTACGTTTTGAACGTTACCTGATCTTTCTCGTGCCATGGATAGATAAGATGCTAAGTTTAAATCCTGAAGAATTTAATAAACTCACAAAAAAAGTTTCGTGGATCATACTTCAATCATTAAACCAAAGGTCTCTACTGTTTAAGCAATTATCCAGTGCCTCATCCGGTGAAACGAAAGTTCAAATTTTTAATATCCCCGCTCATTTGGTAGAGCTAAAGCCTCGAGTCTCCCCCAAGGAAACGCAAAGCGATATAGACTCAGGCTCCCTAGATCAGGAATCAAAAATTGAAAAAAAGAGGGCCTTACAGGAAATCCAAAATGTTTCTCCAGATGACCTAAGTCCTCTCTCAGATGAAGTCACAAAAGAGATTGATCAAAACACTCCATGACACTATGCCACAACGTGCGACTAAGTGTATGATAGAGATTCATTCGTAATTCTTGAGTTTCAGGTCTTATAAATTGGACTAAAACTTAAAAGGACATTTATGGGTCTTACCAAATCCCCTTACCGTGGTACCAGAGACTTTTTTCCAAAGGAAATGAGGACTCGTCAGTATATTTTTAAAAAAATGGAAGAAGTCTCAGAACTTTATGGCTACGAACCATACGACGGTCCACTCCTAGAAGAAGTTGAACTTTATAGGGCGAAATCTGGTGAAGAATTAATTAATGAACAGATCTATTCATTTACAGATAGAGGAAACAGGGAAGTTGCCATCAGACCTGAGATGACCCCCAGTCTTGCACGAATGGTGGCGCAAATTCATCGTGAAGTTCCCAAACCTATCCGCATGTTTTCGATTCCTAATCTCATGAGATATGAGAAACCTCAAAGAGGAAGATTAAGGGAGTTTTGGCAATACAATGCAGATATTTTTGGTGCAGGCCAATTTGGAGAGGCAGAAATTATTCAGATGGCGGTCTCCCTTCTGAGAAGTTTTGGGGCCACTCACGAACATTTTGAAGTTCTTATTAACGATAGAAGGTTTGTTGATTTAGTTTTTGAAGGACTCATAAGCTTAGATGATGTGTCGACTAAAAAACTTTACAAACTTGTTGATGCAAAAAACAAAATGCCATCAGATAAATTTAGTTCTGAGGTAAAAAATATCACCAATGATGAGGCTAAAGCTGTTATTTTTGAAAGGTTTGTTCAATTAAATACGATAGATGACATAAAATCATTTATTGCTGATTTCTATCATTCAAAAACTGCAGCACCTGTCTCCGTGAATGATAACGTCGCTCCCCTCTATTCAATTTTTAAAACTCTTGAAGATCTAGGTCTGGGTGATTATGTAAAATTTGACCCCTCTATTGTGAGAGGCCTTGATTACTATACGGGAATTGTTTTTGAAATTTTTGATAAATCACCAGAGAATAGAAGGGCCATTGCTGGAGGTGGCTCTTACGCTAATCTTTTGCAAATTTTCAATGAACCATCCCTCGAAGGAGTGGGAATTGGATTAGGAGAGGTCCCTCTCACAGACTTTCTAACAACACATCATCTTCTCCCAGATTTTAGTAAGGCAAAACTTGAATATCTGGTTGCCTATTTAGTTCCAGAAGCAGAAAAGTGTGCTTCAGAGTTGGCATCAAAACTTAGGTCAAAAAATCATAAAACTGAACTTTTTTTTGGTGAGGCAAAACCAAAAAAAATATTTAGTTATTCAGAAAAAAAGAACATTTCTAAAATTTGTTTTATTGGAGAAGAAGAACTCAAAAACAATGAAGTTAGAATCAAGGACCTCATCAATAAGACTGAATCAATTGTGAAAATTAAGGATATTTAAAATGGAAACTGAGAACAACTTACCTAAAACTTTTGACCCTAAGTCTGCTGAAGACAAGTGGTATTCCGAGTGGCTTAAACATAAGTGCTTTAAACCCAAGCCTGGGAAGAAGAAAGAAACATTCACTGTTCTTATGCCTCCACCAAATGTTACTGGTAAGCTACACATGGGTCACGCGCTTGATGCAACCACTCAGGATGCTCTCATCCGTTATAAGAGGATGAAAGGTTACGAGACTCTTTGGATACCGGGAACGGATCATGCAGGGATTTCTACTCAAGCTGTGGTAGAAAAACTTATCTGGAAACAAGAAAAGAAAACCCGTCATGATCTTGGTCGTGATGATTTTTTAAAACGAGTCTGGGCGTGGAAAGAAGAATACGGTAGTGAAATAGTTAATCAGCAAAAAAAGATGGGAATATCCTGCGATTGGGATTACTCAACTTTCACGCTTGATGAAATCCCAAATAAAGCAGTAAGAAAATTTTTTGTAATGCTTTTTAATGAAGGCCTCATTTATCAATCAGACTATATTGTAAACTGGGATCCTATTCTTCAAAGTGCCATCTCTGATGCTGAAGTTGAGCACAAAGAAATTAAAGGATTTTTTTATTATTTGAAGTATAAAGTAAAAGAAGAGCCAAATACCGAACTGATTATCGCCACGACACGCCCTGAGACTCTTTTTGCAGACACCGCTGTAGCAGTAAATCCTCAAGATGAACGCTTTAAGGATCTTATTGGTAAGACTGCCATTATTCCCATATGTAACCGCGAAGTTCCTATTATTGGAGATGAGCATGTTGACATTGAAAAAGGGACTGGATGCTTGAAAGTCACTCCGGGACATGACTTTAATGACTTTGAAATTGGCAAAAGAAATGCTCTTCCTATTATTAATATTTTAAATAAAGACGGCACTTTCAATAATAATGCTCCAGAAATTGAAGGATTGAAGCCAAAGGACGCACGTGCGGAAGTGGAGAGGATTTTAACTGAGCTTGGGGCTTTAATAGATAAAAAAGATCACGTCCATCCGATTGGGCACGGTCAAAGATCTGATGAAATTGTGGAGCCCATGGTTTCAAAGCAGTGGTTTCTTAATACGACAACGATGAGTGAAGTGGCACTCAAGGCCGTTGAAAGTGGTGAGATGACTTTCTTCCCTAAAGGTTGGGAGAATACTTATTTTTCATGGCTAAAAAATCCTAAAGATTGGTGTATTTCAAGACAATTATGGTGGGGTCATCAGATTCCAGTTTACTATTGTAGGCACTGTCACCATAAATGGGCCGCTGAAGAAACTCCTGATCACTGTGTTGAGTGCAGAGATACGGACATTTTTCAGGATCCTGATGTACTAGACACTTGGTTCTCATCAGGTCTATGGCCTCTGTCAACTCTGGGTTGGCCTGATGAGAAGGCCATGGAGGAAAAAGGGTTTGATAAATTTTATCCCAATTCAACTCTCATCACTGGCTTTGATATCATCTTTTTCTGGGTTGCTCGGATGATGATGATGGGAATGAAAGTTACCGGAAAGGCCCCTTTCAAACACACCTACATTCACGCCATCGTCAGGGATAAGCAAGGTCGAAAGATGAGTAAATCTTTAGGTAATGGCATAGATCCTTTGGACATGGTTAACCAATATGGTGCAGATGCCATGAGGTTCACCCTGGCCGCAGGCTCTGGTTACAATAGAGATCTTAATCTTGATCCTGAACGGATTGAAGGATATCGAAATTTTGTAAACAAACTATGGAATGCCTTTCGATTTATTTACCCTTATCTTGATAAAGCACAAGATGAACTTCCAGTAAAATCCAAGTGGCACCTTCATGATAAATGGATCCTCGCAGAACTAAATACTGTTTCCAAGCAAATGTCTGAGTCCTTTGATCTTTATCGTTTTGACGACGCCAGTGCCGTTATATACGCCTTCGTCTATGATAAATTTTGTTCTTGGTACATTGAGCTTTCAAAAAACATTCTCTATGGAGAAGATGAAAACGCAAAAGTTACTCGGGCCACCATGCTTAAGTACTGTTTTAAAAAAATTGTTAATCTTCTTCACCCCATTGTTCCCTTCATCACAGAAGAGATTTGGTCTCATCTTGAAAAAAATGAATCGAACCTTCTTGCTACTCAGGATTACGTTGAATTCGATCCAGCTCTCGAAAATGATGAAGTCAGAGACATGATGTCGAAATTCATTGATGTTACGACTGGAATTCGTAACATCCGATCCTCGGTGAATTTAAAACCCAAAGATGAAGTTGATGTACGTCTTTTTACCGATAACAAAGATCTTGCCAAATTTATTTTTGAGTCTCGTCATTTCCTTAAGGATCTTGCCAACGTAAAGTCTGGAACTATCAGAAACAAAGAAAATGAGAGACCAAAAAAGTCGGCTTCTCTGGCAACAGCTCACAGTGAAATTTTTATTCCCCTTGAAGGATTAATTGATCTAACTGAACAAGTGAATCGGATAAAGAAGGATATGGAAAAAACCCAGAATGAGTATAAAAAAGTTGAATCAAAATTAAACAATCAAAATTTTATGAACAATGCTCCAGAAGAAGTGAGAACTGAGGTTCAAGAAAAAGCACGAATGTTTCAAGATAAAATTAAATCTCTTACAAACATCCTGGAAAGTTTTATGTAAGTTTGGAGTCATTGACGCTCCAAACTTGCCTAGTTTTTCATTAGTGTATTTGTGCTAGCATAAGATAAAAAAAGGTAGAATATGAAAAAGCTCTTGTTGTCTGGGATATTCTTTTTAGCTTCGTCAGTAACAGGCTTTTCTCAGGAAATCACCTGCCTAAATAAACTTCTGCCCTACAATCGACATTCCGGTCTTCACCAACTTGCATCTGATGAATGGCCACACGCAAAGGATTATCTTGATTCAGAACTGGTGACCCTCTCTCTCAATTTTCTCACGCAATCAAAACTCTTCTGTCGTAATGGTGAAATGGTTATTAAGATTCATCCCATCTGCACGTCAATCATAACTGATATTGCACAATCTAATACATGTTTTGCTTACACAAACCTCGGTTATTTTGTAATCTCTAAAGACAATAACAAGAATATCAATTTTATTTTTAATAGAGACAAAAGATATTCGGAATAACCCCTAGATCCTGAAAAAATCTAATGCTTTTTTGTAAACCTGACTCATGTCAAATGAAACCCTGAAATTTTCAGTTCTGGTTTGAATAACTTCATTAAAAAGTTTATTACTCGCCCCCATAATCTCTACATCTGAAAGAAAATAGAAGGGAGCGGTTCTGTCTGGATCATCATTCTCATAAAGGATAATAGAACGGGACCCCACATAAGCGGCAAGTGCCGCACCAGCCCCTGAGAAGGTTATCACGCCGCTTGAATAAGAAAGCATTCGGGCCAATTCTATCCAATTTTCGTGATAAAAGAAGACATAGGTATTTGTTGAGGGGAGAAGGTTCATGAAGTTTTCTATCAAAAGCTGTGTCTTTACCTGATCCTCAGATGCGAAAAAGACAATTTTTTTTCCTTCAAATTTAGAAATCAAATCAAACCAATCATCATTTATAGAAGCATCTTTTAAGGGATGAAGATTAATTGCAATATAAGGGATGTCGTCCTCAAAAATTTTAGACACGGGACGAGCATTGACTCTTAGCCTACGGTTAAAAGACTCACCAGTGATGAGCTCATATAAGACCATGTAGTCTTCTACCAGATGATGTCCTATTGGTCTTTTTACCTTGTGAGTAAGAAGAAGCGTTTTCCAATCATCTGAAAAGCCAACTCTCATTTTTGCTCTAAGGCCGAGCCCAAGACTTGCATCCGAGAAAGAATTTGTTAAAGAAATGAAGAGGTCCACATTATAAATGGCTGCATTCGCTGTGTAGGGATGAATATCAAAAATTGTTTTAATCTCTTCTTCGTTGAATAAGTGGTAATAGGCCTTAAAGGGCAGAAGATTTAGTACCTCCACTTCCTTCCTTGAGGTTATTAAATGGATATCTGCCTTGGGATAATACTCACTGATTGAATGTAAAAATGGGAATGTCAGGATTCTATCCTGAAGATCATAAGGCAATTTGATGGCAATCACTTTTACATTCGTTTCAGGCTTTTTTTCCATCAAATCATTATCGGCAAATTCATCATAACTCTCAAGCTAAATGTACCTACACAAATTGAATTTTATTTTGTCGGCTCAACCATAACACTGTAAAAAAGCTGGTCGCCATGGATGGTACAAAAGCATTTATCAAAGGAATGCTTATGAGTGATAAGAATATCCCTCCACAAAGTATATAGGTAAAAAAACTTCCTACGACATCTCTCATACAATCTAAAAAAGACAACTGATGACGAGACCAGGAATAATCTAAAAACTGAATTGCCAGAAGCAGGGCCACAAGCACAACTCCTAATGGATAGAAAAATGGTAAAAAATTTATGATAAAAACAAATACCGTCATAACGGCCAAGAAAATCATCTTTTTTAACTCATTTTTTATTGTCCTCATGAAAGATACCTTCATCTCACTCATTGCTTTTTTTTGTTCCTCTCCCATTGCCTGACCTAGAACTATTTTTTGTTCCACTCTATGAGACAGCAAAGAATTGAACGGGCATGAGATAATTCCTACGACTAAAACGAAAGTCCAATTCATGATGAAAAAAATCAAAATAACTAATAAAGCAGTTAGGATTTTGGTAAAAAGATCAGCGGACTCTGATGAATAAAGATTATTCCTAAAAAATGAATAAAACACACCCGAGTTACTCAATACTGCCATGATCCCGAAAATATAAAGAAACAAGGAAATGAGTGAAGGAATAACGGCCAGTAGAATATTCACTGGATCACTAAAAATAGCCTTTAAACCAAGCTTAAATGATTTTAAAATAGAGTTCATGACCACATGATATTAGGGATAAGAGGCCTTGACAAAATCTAATCCACCACGCTCATCTCTAATCAGGACCAAAGTTAGTGAACTTGGCTCCTCCCCCTCATAATCCACTGTCTCATCTATGGACGTTTTTGGGCTACTGAATTTCCCAGTATTAGTGTACCAGGACAACTCATATTTCTCGGTTCGGTTTTCCTGGATACCATCAATGTTAAT
>CANHIY010000009.1 GCA_947461175.1 Bacteriovoracaceae bacterium | reverse complement strand
ATTTTTTAAACCTCATTTTAGCCTTTTGTTCAATATATTTCCCAAGGAAAGGTGAACCTAACTTTTTTGTTTTTCAGCATGAGGCAATTTAATGAAATTTTTAAGAACACACTTCATCCAGTATTTTTTACAGGATTTATCATAGGGACTCTGAAATCTGGTAAATTTTATGAATTAATATTAATAGAGAGTTGAGTTTTATGTTGAAGGTTTTAAGTTTTTTGATTTTGATATTTTATTTAAATGTAAGTTGGGCAAATATCTCCCAATCGGATTTTATTTCGATATATGTGATTAAACCTAAATATAGACTTTCTTGGGATTCTCCATCTCGTTTGTTGATCAAGACGGCCTTAAATAGTATTCGTGACGATTATGCACCCATTGGTCATTTTGCTGTGGAGTTAAATTGTTCACCCGAACCTCATGGACCTGCCCAGCATGTTTTAACTGGCATGGAGAGGATAGATGCTAAAAAGAGTAAAAAAATTGTCTTAAAGGAAAGACTCGGTCTTGGCAGTTTATTCTACAGTTTTGAGGGAAATCTTGTTCCTTCAGATCAAACCAAAAAAGAAATTGAACAGGCGAGAAAAGATAAGAGGCTAAAAAAAATCACGGTACCTGTATCCTCTCAAAATTGTTCAAGGGCCCTGGAGTTTTTAGATAAATGGATCCAGAGTGGTTCCTACACTGTTTATGGTGGTGAAAAAAATACTCTGCAGGGTGAGGGGGCTGGTTGTGCGGATTTTGCTTCCGTTTTATTCAATCTATCTTCAGGCTATTACTTACCAGAAGATTGGATCGTTAGAAGAAAGATTCCAAAAAAGTTTATTGGAGACGATGAGAATAAAATTAGTTTTTTAAAATTACTTTTACGCCAAAATTGGACAAAAAAAGATGAAGATTTCATGGATTATGAGACCGCAGATGCAAATCTGGCATTTGACTGGATCAAAAAAAGATCAGGGGAGGATGAGGAGTATTTTTATCCATTAAAGCTTATAGGAATTGAACTTGTTCCATTTGAGTTCATGCCAATAGATTTTTTCTATAATTATAGAACAACTCATGACCCTGAGGTCATTTGGGACTCTATTAAGTTATTAAACATTTGAGGTTGAAAAAGAATGAAGAAAAATTTTTTGTTTATTCTTTTCGTTAGTTTGTGTGTTCCCGTGTTCTCTCAAGAAAATTCCACGGGCTGTAAAATGATTGAGGACAAGATCGATGAAGTTATTGATCTTAATAATTCTCTTTGCTTAGTGCGTAATGAAGATAAAATTGAAAATTTTAAAAATTTTCTAAATCAAGATAACACTGATGAAAGAGAGTATGTATCAGATGCCATAGATCGGGATAAATGGTTTATATGTCTTCATTTTGCCTCGCAGTTGTATTTTAGAGGATCATGTTTTGCCAAAATAAGTGATGTTCCTAAGTATGAAGAAAAAACAAGTCTTGATTTAAGAACATCTTCCTCGACTCAAAAGAATCATCTGCCAATTTTTAGTGTGAACCTTACAAGTAGAAAGGCAAAGTTCTTTCATCAGATAAATGCCCTTTATTCTGGAAGCAATAAAGCAGGTTTAAGAGATCTAAGAAATTTTTATTTCGTTGAACCTCAAACAGATGTCCTTTTCAGAAAAATTGAAGAGATTAAGGGAGCATACAGTGAAATTTCAAATATTGAAGATTTCACCATAACGATCTCCCTCATGGAAAGCCCAACTTACACTTCCCAAGGAACTCTTCAGTATAGAACCAGGGATGTGATCAAATTTCTTTGTTCAAACTAAACTGGCTTCATATAGTTAGGTCATTAATGAGCTGACACACTCATTTCACGTCCCAGGGATTTTGAGCGACGTTCAAAAAAGTTCTGAGATTCCTCTCTTTCAGATTCTTCCTTGCAAAGGATGCACATTTCAGAGGTAGGTCTTGCAATAAGTCTAGAGAAGGTAATATTTTCTCCACACTCATCACAGATCCCATACTGGTGGGACTCAATTTTACTCAGAGTTTTCATGATCTTTTTATAATAAAGGCTTTCTCTGTTGGAGAATCTCATGTCAGCCGCGAGGAGGATGTTATCATTGGCAGAGTCAACCTCGTCCTTTGAGCCAGTAACGGAGTTACTTTCATATTCTTGCTTCTTCAGTTGAAAATTAGTCCGGATACGCTCTGCTTCACTTAAAAGCTTATCCTTGAGCTCTGAAAGTTGCTTGTCACTTAAATGACTCTTTGGTCGAACTGACATCCTTAGTTCTCCTTTTTACAGGTGGCACCATGGCCGGTTAGCAAAAATATTGTACAAAAATTAAAAACTTTAATGAACCAATTGCCAATAGATTGATGGGCCATAAGGGCTTGTATTATCTAACATTTGCTTTCATTGTCATTGCAAGAGAGAGTAAGATTTTGGTACATCATCATAAAAAAATAATGAAGGCGAGCCCATGTTTCACTCGAGAGATGAGTTTTTAAATGATGTTTTTTTGACACTCCGGAATTATATTCATGAGAGTGCGGACAATCATCCGGTGATTAAAGTATGCCCTGTAGAGAAAATTAAAGAGCTCTTGCCTTCAATTTCTTCTGACGGAGTTTCTGAGGATGCTCTTTTAAAGGAAATAGAAGTAATCCTCGATCATTCTGTTAAAACAATTCATCCTATGTTTCTTAATCAGCTGTTTGGTGGATTTGATAAAACTGCCTGGGTTGGAGAGGTTATCGCCTCTCTTTTGAATCCTACCATGGCAACTTTTGAAATAGCTCCTGTCCTAACTGTCATAGAAAAGAAAGTGGTCTTTGAGCTTCTAAAAATGATGGGATTTGATCGTGGTGAAGGGGTCATGGTTACTGGGGGAAGTAATTCTAATCTTCTTGCCATGCTATGTGCGAGAACAGAATATGGCCCTAATATACGTCTTACAGGTTTTGGGCATAACAGATTTAGAGTCTATGTATCGTCTGAGGCCCACTATTCATTTGATAAGGCCGCCAACATAACAGGAATTGGTACCCAGAATCTTGTGCAGATACCGACAAATGAGTCCGGAGAAATGATTCCAGAAGAACTTGAAAGGATTATTTCTGCCGACTTAAAGGAAGGTTATGTTCCTATTATGGTTGGTGCAACTTTCGGGACAACAGTCATGGGAGCTTTTGATCCCGTTGTAAAAATTGCTAAAATCTGTGAAACCTTCAAAGTTTGGCTTCATGTGGATGCGGCTTGGGGAGGGGGGGCACTTTTTTCTAAAAGATTTGCTCATCTATTCAAGGGTATTGAGTTAGCTGACTCCGTGGCTTTTGATGCCCATAAAACCATGGGAACTCCTCTTATAACCTCATTTTTTCTTACAAAGCATGCTGGGATTTTGAAAAATACCAACCGAGGCGGTGGATCAGAATACCTTTTCCACGAGTATGATAATTCTGAATGGGATACAGGTACGTATTCCCTCCAATGCGGAAGACGGGCCGATATCTTAAAATTTTGGCTACTATGGCGGGCCCATGGGACTGAGGGATTGATTAAAAGAACAGAGCATTTATTTGATCTTGCTGAATACGCCCGCTTAATAGTGTCAAAAAATCCTCGTTTTAAATATATAAGTTCAAACTATCTTAATTTATGCTTTCAGGTTGTCCCATTTCGCTCAAAAATGGACGTAAATACTTTCACATTAAACGTTAGAAAATCTTTGGTAAAAGAAGGAAAGTCTCTCGTTAATTATGCAAAACGCTCCGATGGAACTATCTTTTTTAGGCTGGTATTTCCTAATCATCAAACTCAGTCATCGCACATAGACGTGTTGATGCAATCGATCTTGGAAATAGCAGATGGTCTGGATGTATAATAACTTTATTAAAAATCCTTCGTTGAGGTTGTCATGGAAGTTCCTTATCATCCCCTAGTTGTCCATTTTCCCATTGCCTTAAGTGTTATTCTTCCCCCACTCATTGTTGCTTTTGCTTATTTAATCAAGACCAACAGGATGAATCCTGTGAGCTGGTTAATTATTATTTCTTTACAGCTTATGATTGTAGCGACTGGTTACATGGCCATGGAGACTGGAGAAACTGAGGAAGAGACTGTGGAGAGGGTTGTTTCAAAAAAACTGATTCATGAACATGAGGAAGCAGCTGAGATTTTTGTGGGTTCCACGGTGATTGTTTTGGTTTTATCTATTGCTGTCTTTTTTATTCGTAAAGACCTTGGCTTTATTATCAAAATGATTATTGCTTTCATAAGTGTTTTTTCCATTTTTCTCTCCTATAGAACAGGGAAGCTTGGGGGAGAGTTGGTTTATAAACATGGAGGAGCATCGGCCTATTTAGAAGAACCTAGCTCCCAGGGACTTCTTCCAACTCCCGGATTGAAGACATCTGAATCACCCTATCCCGTGGAGGAGAATGAGAGTCTTAAGCCCGATGAGCACGATTATGGAACAGGTGATGATGCTGAGGGCGCCTTGGATGATGAATCTAAAATAGAAGATTAATGAATCTCTTATAGAAACTATTTTTTGAATATGAAATAAACAGCACCAACTAAACAAATTGAAGCATAAATAAAGTTTTTATTCAGATTCTCCTTCATAAAAAAGATGGCGAAACCAGAAAAAACAATCATGGTGATTACTTCTTGTATGATCTTTAGCTGTGCTAGGCTAAAATGCTGATACCCAATTCGATTGGCCGGGACTTGAAAACAATACTCGAAAAAAGCAATTCCCCAACTCGCGAGGATTGCTATCCAGAATGGTTTACTTCCTAGACTTTTAAGATGCCCATACCAGGCGTAAGTCATGAAGACATTTGAAAGTAATAAGAGAAAAATGGTTTTAATCATTACTTTAAGAGTTCATCAACAATTGTATTAAATTCATTTTTCCATTTATCATAATATTCTCCTGTGCTGGGGCCACTGAAACCAGTATGCACTTTAACAACTTCATGGTTCTTGTTAAGGAAAATGGTTGTTGGAAAAGAAATGAAATTCTTTAAGCCTTTTAACTTCTCCATGGGCTTATCTTCCGAGGTGGAGCCTGCAAGCAAAACAGTGTAGGGAATTTGGTATTTTTTGTAAGTTTTTAAAAGTTGGGCTTTCGCTCCCTTGGTATCCAGGCTACGTTCAAAAGCCAAGGCCAGGATTTCAATAGAACGGTTTGAGTTTTGGGAAGACCATTGGATGAGAAAATTCATTTCATCTAAACAATTTGGGCACCAAGATCCAAAAATTTGGATGATGACGGGTTTATTTTTAAATTTTTCGTCTTTTAAATTAACTTTCTTACCAAATACATCCGGGAATTCAAATTTTAAGGAACTTATTTTTGTTTGTGCATAAGCGTCAGGCAGAGCTGCTTTATCATCTCTGATTCCTTCAACTTGAGTTTTATAGGAGTTTAGGATCTCTGCCTTAAGTTTTCCTTCAATGATTTCACCGGTAAATAGGTAATTGTAAACTCCATCAAAACTTGCTGCCTTGAATTTATTATCAGTAACTATTCCCTCCATGTACCGGTAATCACCCGTGGGAGTAAGAATACTTCCTTCGATCTTATTTTTATGCTGTTTAAAAATTAAAACACCCCTTTCTTTTTCACTTGTATCATGGGTTAAGGTCACAGCCCACTTACCAGTTAAATCCACGGAAGGAGGAGCATCGGATTCTTGAAAACGCGTAAGTTTTCCCCAAGTTGCACTAACGGGAGTTTTTAATTTGGGATATTTATTATGGCGAACCAAGTGCCCATACATAACTCCATTTTGTGGATAATTGAGCTCAAGAGATAATTCAAAACTTTGAATAGGGATCGAGATACCTGTGTCTGAGAGTTTGACTTCCAGAGGAATTTTTTCGGCTCCATTATGGAGGAGGGCAGAATACTTATCTTGGTTGTTTAAAACATGGATGATAAAGGGAACAGTTCCGTGGGTCGTTTTTAGTTCAAATTTCCATGTTCCAGGGTTAAAGCTTCTGGAATGTAGGCTAAAACTCGCGAATAATAAAAATATCGTCAAAATCATGGATGTTTTTTTTAACATAAGCTTTTGGCCCTCTTCGTACTTTGATATTATCTTGTCTCATGATAAGGGATTTGTCACCCTGGACGGAGGTTAGATGAAGCAATTCATTGTAGGACAGCGCTGGATATCAGAATCGGAGCCGGAGCTTGGTCTCGGAGTTATTATTGAGATTGAATCTAAAACGGTTACTTGTTTTTTTCCTGCTGCTAAAGTTGATCGGAAATACGGTTTTATGACCGCACCTTTGCGGAGGATTCTTTTTCTCGCAGGAGATGAAGTGACCTCTAAAGACGGGGTGCAACTGATGGTTGAGTCAACTTCAGAAACTCTCGGTATTGTTAGTTACCATGGGCAAGGGAAAACCATATCGGAATCAATCCTATCTGATACATTGTCTTTCTCTAAACCGGAAGAGAGACTTTTTGCCGGAAACATTGATTCGAATGAATTATTCAAGCTCCGGTATGACGTTTTACTTAATCAAAGAAAACTCCACATTTCCCCAGTAAAAGGTTTTGTGGGACCTCGTTTGAGTATTATTCCCCATCAGTTATATGTGGCCAGTGAAGTCGCGAAAAGATCTAGACCAAGAGTCCTTCTCGCAGATGAAGTTGGTTTAGGGAAAACTATTGAAGCTGGACTCATCCTCCACCAATTGATCCTTACCGGTAGGGTAGAGCGTTGTTTGATATTAGTGCCGGACTCTCTTGTTTATCAATGGTTTGTGGAAATGCTAAGGAAGTTTCAGCTAACATTTCAAACCATCAATCACGAATCCAAATTAGAGCGAGGAGATCGTCCCTTTGAAGAGGGTCAGTTATACATTGCTTCTTTGAAGTACCTTATGAAAGAGGATTGGCTATTGGAGCAGGCAATGGATTCAACATGGGACTTGCTGGTTGTAGATGAGGCCCATCAATTAAGATGGGCTCCGGATAATTCTTCTCTTGAGTATGACTTCGTTGCAGCACTATCCAAAAATACGCCCGGAATTTTACTTCTTTCCGGTACTCCTGAAATCCTTGGTCTGGCCGGTCATTACGCCCGACTTCATCTTTTAGATCCAAATCGTTTTCATAATTTCAATCAATTCATCGAAGAAACTACGAGCTATCAACCAATCACTTTGCTTGCGAATAAACTTATTAAAGGGTCACCTTTAAATGGTGAAGATAAAAAACTTCTTAAACAAAAAGTTGGAGTTGATACAGATGACAAAGACAAGACCTTGCAAATGCTTGTTGACCGTCATGGTACAGGGAGAGTCTATTTCAGGAATACTCGAAAAACGATGGCTTCTTATGCAGAGTTTTTTCCAAAAAGAATTTTTCACCCTCGTCTAGTTAAGCTCGGAAAAGGAAAAAACACAGAAAAAAAAATCTTTGAACAGAAGTCCCTTTGGTTATCTGATTTTGTAGAAAAAAATAAAAATGATAAAATCCTACTCATCTGCCACGAAAAGGAACTTGTAATTGAGCTTGAGAAAGTATTAAAGGAAAAAACCACCTCCAAAATTGCTTTCTTTCATTCTGGAATGAATTTAATGAATCGAGACCGACAAGCCGCTTATTTTGCTGATCCGGATGGGGCCAATATTCTTCTTAGTACTGAAATCGGCTCTGAGGGAAGAAACTTTGAATTTGCCCGTCACCTCATCTTGTTTGATCTTCCTCAGTTACCGGATCTTTTGGAACAAAGGATTGGACGTCTTGACCGTATTGGACAGAAAAACGATATCCAAATTCATGTTCCTTATGTGGAGTCATCTCCAGATGAACTTCTCATGAAATGGTATCATGAAGGATTTAATGCCTTTGAATCGTCTCCAAGAGGGGCAACAGAACTCTATGCGAATGTTCGAAATGAATTTCTCGAATTACTGAAAAAAACTCAAGAGGGCAATTATCCAGAGAAGGAATTTGGTCACTTTTTGAAGAAAACCAAAGAAATTCATCAAGGGATCGAGAAAAGATTAGAGGAGGGACAAGATCAATTGGTCGAAATAAACTCTTTTAATCACCATAAGGCGATGGAATTCATTAAGACCTTTAAGGCCGTTGATGATTCAGATGAGTTACGTGATTTCATGTTAAATCTTTGGAATCAGCTTGGGGTTGAAACAGAGGATATGAATGATCCCCATACTTTCTTCATCCGTCCAGGTGACAACATGTATTTGCCGCATTTCCCCGGGCTTGAGAATGAGGGGATGACAGTCACCTTTAATCGAAAAATGGCCTTAACCAGGGAAGATATAACATTCCTGACCTGGGATCATCCTATGGTCAATGGAATTATGGATTTCATTTCTTCAAAAGAAATGGGAAATGTAACTATTGGAACATGGAAGACACCCTCAAAGGAGCAGTTTCTCTTTGAAGGATATTTCGTTTTAAATGCTGTCGCAGAAAAGAAACTACAGCTTTCTAAATGGTTCCCACCAACTCCTTTAAGAGTCCTTTTAAATGCTCAACTTCAGGATTTAACTCAAAAAATGCCTAAAAAGTTTATTGATGATCATGTCCAATTTATTGATCAGGAAAAAAGATCTCAACTTAAAGAGTTACCTAAGGAATTTATCAAAGATTGCATAAAAAAGGGTAAGGAGTTGTGTATTCCCCGTGCCAGGCAGTATAAAGAAAAATTTAAGGAAGAAATGCTTAAGTTCATGAATTCTGAAATCGAGAGGCTGGAGGCTTTGAGAAAAGTAAACCCAACAGTTTCTGAAACAGAGATCTTGTTACTTAGATTTCATCGAGACAATATGTTAAAGGCCATGGATCTAGCGGAGCTTTCGTTGGATTCTATTCGCATAATCATATAGGAGTTTAAAATGGCTGGTATGCTTGAATTAACTGATGAGACTATTTTTGATGTCATTGAAAATGAACCCTTAGTTTTTATAGACTTTTATGCCTCCTGGTGTGGTTCCTGTCGTGTGGCCGCTCCTATGTTTTTGAAAGTTGCCCAAGAAGAAAATGTGAAAATTTTCAAGATTGATGTCGAAAAGAATCCAAAAATCAAAGAAATGGTGACTCTTCCTGGTCTTCCCTCAGTGGGGTGTTTTAAAATGGGAAATCCTGAGGGGCTGGTTTCAGTAACAAAGGAAGAAGCGTTTAGAGAATTTGTTCAAAGCATGAAGGTATAATTATGGATATTAAATCAATAAAGGATCTTGCTCAGAAGTATACAGCGGAGGAGCTTAATAAATTCGCCGATGAATTTGAATCTACTGGTACGCCTCCCATTAAAACCCAGGAGGATCCTGGAGCACAAATGAGTGATTATCTCATGGGTGCAGAACTGCGCTGTTTATTGGACAAAGGGATCCCTATGAACGAGGCGGTAAGAGAATTTTCAAAAAGAATCCGAGGAGTCTTGAGTTGAGTATTTTAATTCGTCCTGGTCTTTTATTTGACATTGATACCATCGCCCAGTTTCAGATCAAAATGGCCTTGGAGACGGAAAATCTAAATTTAGATCCTTCTATTGTTCACATGGGCGTTTCAGCTGTTTTGGATGATCCCACTAAGGGAAAATACTGGGTGGCAGAAGTTGATGGTCATATTGTAGGGTGCCTTCTCACCATTTCTGAGTGGAGCGATTGGAGAAATGGAACGGTTCTTTGGATTCATTCTGTCTATGTTGAACCCAAATTTAGAAGGGGCGGAGTCTTTAAGGCCTTATACCTTCATTTAAAGGAAAATGTTCTTAGCTCACCAGAATTAAGGGGACTTAGGCTGTATGTGGATAAGACAAATCTTGTGGCCCAAAAAGTCTATACTGAACTTGAAATGGACCGGGAACATTACCACCTTTATGAGTGGATGAAGAGCTAAGATTACCTACTACTCAGGTCCCTCATTCTCATCAGATTTTAATCCTAGGTGTTTAATGCCGTCTAATTTTTAGACGACTGATCTAAAAAATTCATGCTTTGAACATAATGGGCATGAAGTTGGGGTATATTTCAATGAATTGAGGGTTGATCCTATGAAATATATCTTATTGGCCTTATTCTTCTCTATTAATTTTGCTCAGGCCGGGGTGAAAATAAATGGAGAGAATATTTTTTTTGCTAGTGTAATAAATGAGGTTGTCCGCATCCTTCCTTCTGATTTTTTGTCCTCTGTAGATGGGGATATTATTGTGGAGGAGTTTCCATCATCAAATACTGAAAGTCTCACAGATAATTTATGCCAAATGAGCGAAGAAACGAAGCTCGGATTTTTGAAGCAGAATAAAATTTTTGTAAATACTCAACTAATTCTTTTGGCAAAAACAAATACCACTCTTTTTCATTGCGGCCATGGAACTTTCTTAAAGTTATTAAAAGCTGTCCTCATACATGAACTCACTCATGTCAAAGACAATCATGAAAAGATAAGCCTAGATCCAGAGTTTCAAAGAATTGTGGGTGTAAAGAAGATTACTTTGAATAGTAAGAAAAAAGTCATTAACCAAGTTCTTGAAGTATCCCCAGACCCCTATGAGTTTAAAAATCTTGAAGAGTCACTTGCTGTGAATGCTGAGTATTTGATTTTGGATCCTGAATATGAGTGCCGTAAACCAGCGAGTGCCCAATACTTATCGAAAAGATTGGGGATTCAGCTCAAACGAATTTGTAAGAAAAATTATGACATTTTACTTCAATCCTCTTTCCTTGAGGACCACTACCGAACAAAGGCCTCAATTGACCCCAAAAGAGTTTATCAGATTCATTACTTATTTGCCTCAAAGGGAGAGTCACTGATGTCCCGATGGGGGCATGCAATGTTTAGGCTTGTTATTTGTGCACCTTTTCGTACTGAGATAAGTGAGGATTGTTTACAAGACATTTCTCATCATGTTGTTTTAAGTTATCGAGCAAAAATCAGTGACCCATCAATTAATTACGCCAGTGGTTTAACGGGAAAGTATCCTTCCCAATTGTACTTACTTCGTTATATGGAGGTTCTTCAGGAATACACCAAATTTGAACTTAGAGACCTAATAAGCATCCCACTGAATTTAAGTCTTGATCAAAAAAAAGATTTTTTAAATTTAACAATTGAACGTTTTTGGACTTATCAGGGAAAGTACTATTTTTTGGATAATAATTGTGGAACTGAGGCCGTAAAACAATTATCTTCAGTTCTGACTGATTCTGAGAGTGCTTTAATTCGCTCCACCACCCCACTTAGGATTTATAAAGACATTATTAACTCAAAAAACAACTTTACTGCTTATGGTATTGATACTCTAACGAGGCAAGAGCTTAAAGATAAGGGGTATTTAGTAGAAAGTATGCATAAGAATTTTTATGAAAGTTTCCAGTTTTTGAAAAAATTTATTCCTTCGTTTTCGAATATATCCTTCAGTGAATTTCTTAAAAATCTTTCAGCTGAGAAGCGATTTATTGAATATCAAAATCTTTTTGACGATCTAGAAAGGTATGATGTCAATGAACAAAAAATGATAATCTTGAAGATCCATCATTTGGAAAGACTTCTCGCTGCGAAGTATCTCCAGACCATTCCATCAAAAGTAATGAAATTTTTTAATAAAGACAGCACCTTGAAACATCAGGTTTTGACAATTTCTCAAGAACTTAAGGTCCTGAGTCTTGCGCCTTGGGAAGTAATTAAGAGCGTTTATGGTGTACCTAATGAGATTGAGTTCAAAAATCAATTTCAGTATTTTCTAACTAAAATGAAGTCAACACTGGAGACGGAAGCCGAGATACACATGAATACTCTGTTATCTATATTAGATAAGAACTACTTTGCTAAAGAGCTAAATGAACTAAATCACATGTTGAAAATAAAAAAAATTACCTCATCCGTAATCATATCAAGAAATGAAGAATTCATAACAAGGAGTACTTATGAAAAATAAGTTCATTACTATTTTACTACTATTCTCTTTCAATTCGGCCTATTCCCAGATAGTGATTGAATCTACTTCGGGAATAACTCTTTCCCCTTTTGCTACTGCTACTCGATTAATGGAGTCTGCAACCGTAACAACACTTGGGGCCCTCAACTTTACATTCTCTTCAATTCAATCAAGAGGTGTTGCAGGCAAAGAGCAATTAAAGGATGAGTTAGTCGATTTAAACGAAGACATGATGTCGGGTGAGGTTAAAACCATAGATCAGGTTCGCCAATTAGGGTTAAAGGAACTATTTTTAGAAATCTCCTCTGATCCAGCAAAGATTAAAGAAGTCCATTCGGTTGTTAAGTCAGGGTCTGAACTTCATAGAATAGCGACAGCGGTAACAGTATCTCTTTTGTCTGAATAAAAAAAGGCCCAAGCTTTTGTTGGGCCTTTTTTTATTAAAACTTAACCTGCAGGGGAAGGAACGGTGAAATTTATGGGAGGGTCTTTTTGAGGAAGAGATCAGTGGTTAGCTGATTTACTCCTGGGACGTTTCTTGAATTTTTTGTGGAGTTCATTCCCCCTGCCTTTCTAATGGATAAGCAACCCCCATGCCGGCCCCTATAAAATGGTAAAGCTCTAAAATGAATGTCTGACCAGGTGTTGCAATGAAACAGTCATTGGTCAGATTGCCCCAATTTAGTTCTATGAAGAGGCAATTTATTGGATAAAGAGTGTTAGATAATGTAAGTACTTTAGTGTTTTAATCTCTAACCATGGTTTTTTATGTCTATTGAGTATTCCTATTTAAGTCCTGAGGGGTTTACAGTTTTCACCAGTGCCTATTTGAAAAAAAGAGGTTCATGTTGTCGTTCTTCATGTTTGCACTGTCCCTATGGTCATACAGTTAAAAAGTTAGGTATCCAATTTCAATCTGTCTTGCAAATGAAAGAAGATCATATTCATGAAATTCTAGATGATATTGGAATCTCTGATTTTAATTGGAAATCATTTCCACCAGAAGACATGGTATTCATAAAGATTAAAAATGTGACCTCGGGGGTTTTATTTAAAAATCATATTGTGATCAAACATCTTTTCCTAAAAAAATATTTTACAGATCAAGGCCTATCAAAAGAGTTGATTGAATCCTATTTGTTCTGTTAACAGTTATCATTAAGCACTGTGGATATAACTTATTAAAGTAAAGATTAAAAAACTCCCTATCAAAATCAGAACAGATTTACTTAGCCAAAGATCATTTTCTGAAATCATAAATGCCTTCCTTCGTTTGTTTTAATAAATTTTTTAATGTAGAAAAAATTTCTCAAAAACTCCTAAGTTGCAATCAATAGCTGTCAAAACTTCTATTAAATCCCAGGCCATTTCACTGGCAAGCTTTTCATCAATTTCATATCGATTTTGGATTTGGTATTTAACTTTTAAGAAAATTTCTTTTTCGCAGATAAAGTTTTCAGATTCACAAAAATAGGCATAAGTTTCCATGATCATCCTCCATGACGAAAATAAGATTTTTAAAAAAATAAAAAATGATTAGTAAGTTCTTATAAGTCCAACCATCAATCCTCTGATTTCGCAGTCTTTGTCCCGTACAATGATGGGCTTCATAGTTTTATTAGAAGGATGGAGTTCAATTTGTTTAGATTTTTTGAAATATTTTTTGAGTGTTGTCTCATTATCAACAACTGCAACGACAATCTGACCATTTTCTGCCTGGGTTTGATGTTTGATGATGGCAATATCTCCATTCAAGATTCCTTCATCAATCATAGATTCCCCTTTAACTTTGAGGGCATAGTATTTTCCTTTCCCAAGCATGTGTACCGGCACGCTGATCATTTCTGAGTTTTCAATGGTCTCAATAGGCGTTCCTGCTGCAATATTTCCCAAAAGAGGTATTTCTTCTGAGTTTTGTTGAACGCTAGAGGGTGTTAAGCCTCGAACTGAGTGAGAGTCATTGTTTAAATGACCGCCGGAGGTAAGATATTTTATATAGTCCTGTACAGAGCCAAGAGATTTAAAGCCAAAATGATGTTGAATTTCTTTCTGTGTAGGGGAGTACCCATTTTCCCTTACATATTCAGTGATGAAATCTAAGACTTCTTTTTGCTTTTTTGTTAATGCCATTTAAGGTCTCCGTATTTTTTCCGTATTTGACTTAGATTTTATGCGTAATTTTTCCGTATCACAAGAAAAAAATGAAGATTTACGAGTTATTCAAGGAGAAGTTTTGGTGTTTTTAAAAATCTTTTTATCAAATCTTTTAATATATGAGCATTTCTTACAAAGCTCTTCAGTAAGAACGTGATTCTTGAAACCATCCCTCATTTTTATCAATTTTTGAGAATTAAGAATATCTTCAAAGTTTTGAAGAAGAACATTTCCTAAGGGAATGGCAGCCTCTTTATCCAGGCAACAAGGAACGACGGTACCATCTGCGTGTATTCCTAGCTGTTGAGACAGTGCATGACAAAATCCCTTATCCCCTTGAGGCGGATTATTCAGGCTGGGCCATTCAAAACGAGAGTCAAAATGAAAATAAATTCTTCCCATGATATTTTTACTTTTTTTGGAGGTCACATCAATTCTTTCATTTATTGGGACCTGGAAAAATTCACAAACATGGTCAATAATGTCCTGGTTTTCTGATCTCATTTGATCATTCTTTTGAAGATTCCAAAGGCGATAATTTATATAAAGGTTTGGTCTCTGTTCTAGGGCCTGTTTTGAAAATAGAAGAATGTCATACAGATAGGGCCTTAAGTCCTGGTTAGGAAAATTATCTTTGTAGCTGTGGATTGAAAAATTAATTTGCCTTATAGATTTTGACCTGAAAAATAAATCAAAACCAAATTTTGAGAGTAATGTTCCATTGGTTGTAAGATGAATTGTTGCTTGTTCTTCTTCACAAATTTGAAGAATTTCTGAAAATTGTGGGTGGGCAAGGGGCTCACCCATAAGGTGAAGACAAATTTGTTCTGTATAAGGCAAAACTTTTTTTAAAATAGTTCTGAATTGTTCCGGGTGGAGTATTTTTTTTTCTCTTTCGACTTCAGGACAAAACGTACACTGTAAATTACAAATGTTGGATATTTCAATGTATGTGCGCAGAAACTTCATCATCAATCCATATCAAATATCAAGGCGGAAGACTATTTTTTAGTCTGGGAAGCCTGTTTTTGAAAGAGTGATTCCTTTTCAACAGAACTGAGGAGATCACTAATGCTTTTACTCATTGAGAGAAAAACTTGAGGTACAGAAACTTCCTTATTTAAAATCCAATGATTTGTTTGAGTGGAGTATTTATAAGCAACATGTGTTTCATTCTCAGATACTTGGGTGAGCTTAAATCTCCAATCCGTTTTATCAAATGCAGTTTCCCGATTAAATTGAGGTGAGGTAAATTTTTTTACTTCATTGTCATTAAGCATGGTGGATGAAACGGTGATCGTTTTTTGTTTCTTTCGATTAAGATCTTCCTTTATTGTAATGAGCTCATAATAGCCAAAAGTACCACGATTGAAGATGTGTCTTCCGAGTAAGTAACTATCAATAATATTTTTGGAAATATTTTTATTTTTAATATCTCTTACAAAAAAGGTCTCAATGAGGTTTTCATTATGATATTTGCAATCACTCTCAGTAGGAGTGTACTTTCGTTTGTTTTTAAATTTGTTATTACACTTTTCAGAAAAATTGGTGATAGATTTAAGAACCATGTTTATGTCGTAGGGGAGGATTTTTTTTATTGTGCCTACGTAGACTCTGCCCTCTTTTTCCTTAAAAGATTTTACATTGACTCCGTTCATGTGATCGATTTTTTCAACACTGGCAAGTAAGCTTTGGTGAAGGAGATTGATTAAACTTAGGATGAGTATGAACTTAATCATAAAATTTCCTTTTATAGGGACTTTTATTTTAAGTCTTTTTAAGAAAAAAAGAGCAGGGAAAATTTGGCCGCAAAATGAATTTGCGGCCTAGGAGATTTATTAAAAGGCATTAGGAAACGTACAGTCCAATGTATAAGGGCTCCAGTTATCTATGACTGAGGTTTCAAGTCTACCAAAGTAAGTCCAACCCCATCTTGGGTATTGGTCTGGCCAAATGTTGATTTCAATTTTAAGGCCCCCGCCCCAATACTCAATACGTCCAAATGCGGGGTTAATTCTAGGAGTTAATGAGAAGTTGGTAACAATCTCTTTCCCATCTTGAGTCACAAATAATTGGGCTCTTCTAAAATAGGAGCCATTAGGAAAAGGTCTTTCAACTTCAAGTCTAACTACTTTGTTGCCGGCGTATCCATCACATTCAAGCTCATTCCAGGCCCCAAAAGAAAGTGTAGATATCATCATCGTCATCACAAAAACAAAAATCTTCATATAAAACCTCACTCGATAGGTTGATAGGAAATTGACTCTATCACAAATAATAGTTCGCCTGCAGGGACTTTGACGAGTACTTCATCGCCTACTTCTTTGCCAATTAAGCTTTTTCCAATAGGGGACTGCCAGCTTATTCTTCCTTTCGTCGTGTCAACTTCATCAACACCCACAATAGTGAAGCATTTAGAAAGACCAGTCTCATCAATGATTTCAACCGTTGCTCCAAATTGAATTTTCTTTGAATTGATATTTAAAGGGTCGATCACTGATGACGCTTCTAGTCTTTGGTTCAAAAAACGGATTCGTCGGTCAATTTCCCGTAATCTCTTTTTTCCATATAAGTAATCAGCATTTTCGGAGCGGTCACCATTACTGGCTGCCCATTGAACAAGTTTAGTGACCTCTGGACGCTCACTTCTTAAAAGATGGTTTAACTCATTCATAAGTTTTTTGTAACCATCCGGGGAAATGTAATTATTTTTTTTCATGATCTCTTTCAATCTCAATAATCCCTTCGGATATAAGTTCTTTAAGTTCTTTTGAGCAATCAGATGAACTCAAATACATTTTTAAAAGGGAAAGGGGAGGATTGGGAATTTTCTTCTGGAGAAAATCGTCCAGAGATTCGATGAGGGTGTCAAGTTCCGACTGAGGATAATCTTTTTTTTCGCTGAGACAGGACTCAAGAATTTCGTTCATGATTAAAGAATGTTTATTTTTCTCAAAATTAATGATCTTTTTTTTCTGATAGAAATAGTAGAGAATTCCCAGGGTAAAGAATATTGCTATTTCCCAAAGAAGATTTTCCCAATTATTTCCCATTTGCCCATTCCTGCCTGAAACCGTAAGGTAATATAATCATCTTAACCTTTTATTATCTTAAGAGCCAAAGATTTTTATCATCTTGAAAAACATCAGTTTAACTTACTGGTTGGAATGCCGATAAGTTTCTTGCAAGGAGTGGTTTATGTACCATGCAAAAAGCTTGAAAGATTTGTTAAAAACTGTGCCACTCACAGAGGATTTTTTTATTCACCTTGATGCATTTCAGTTGAATTATATTGATATGTGCTTTCGAAAATCACTCGATGAGCAGATTGGAATGATGTCTGAGGTAGAGTTTGCGAATTATCAGTTGTTTTTAAAGTATAAAAGTGAATATGGTGAAGATTTTTATCCTGAAATAAGAAACCATAAGAAAGCCTCCTAATTTTAATCTCATTTACAACTTGTCTTCATGTACAGAACTGATGTTATGATTTTCCTACTTTAAATTAAGGGGAAAATTATGAAATGGATCTTGTTAACCTTGCTATTCTCTCAATCTCTTATGGCCAATTCATCAAAAGTCGTTCCTATTTTTCTTGAAGCCTCTGAAATGTATGCTAAGGGAATTTCCTCAAGTCATTCACTCTACGTTTCAAATGAAATCAGGGCCGTATTACAAGTGCTTGAGAAAAGTCAGATTGACTCAGAGATTATCGAAAAATATACAAATCAAAAGTCACAGGATTGGCGTCTTCGAGAGGATGATGAATTTGATAGCTGGACACAAACTTCAGGTTTTATTTCGAAGGTCGCTCCAGAGGTAGTCGTTCATGCTCTAAAACTAGATGTTCATGAAACTTCGGATGATTTTTTTAAAGATGACATCTACGCCTATTTCTTTGTTACTGATGGGGTGGTACCAACGGGAAAAGTTACATCGATTTACAAAGGAATTAGCTCCAATCAAAGTTTTTTCTTCAATGAAATTGACCGTGCCATTTTCCCTCTTACAGGTATTCAAGCTAAGAGACCTGATAATCACTTGATTATTGACTATGGAATCATTGAATCAGATGGGGATGATATTAAGGAAATGCAGCAACTCTCTTCAATAATTATTGACATCGCGATTGCCGTTTACTCAAGCTATGATCCTCAACGTTCAAAGGTTATTATAAATTTGCGAAAAGAAATAAAGGCACTTTCTGATATGCTCTTAAATTTAAATCATGACGATAGGTTGGCGACTGGCACAATTGGATATAAAGCCGCGGAGTTAGCTGATCAATTGAAGGATCGCTCTTTTATGGAAATCAAAAAAAATCATCAAGGTAATACCCAGCTTAATACTTGGAACTATGATTTATCATTTAGAATTTTGAGAAAATAAGCATGTCATCCTCTTTTTGGTCAAGTAATCAAGTAGGAACATTTTCTCATGATATTGTTACTGACGTACTTATCATCGGAGGAGGCTATGCTGGTCTTTCAACTGCTTTTTGGTTAACTGAAATTAGACCAAATCTCAAGGTTACGATACTTGAAAGGCTTACTTGTGGCTCTGGTGCTACTGGGAAAAATGCAGGCTTTTTAACTATAGGGAGTGCAGCCTTTTATTATAATCTCTTCAATCGTTGGGGGGTGGAAAAGGCAAGTAGTGTAGCAGCTTTTGCGAGTCATTCAGTTAATTTACTTTATGAATCAATTTTAAAATTTCACCCCGAAATTAAATTTGAGAGATCTTCCTCTGTAACACTCATTAAAAATCAAAATTTTATAGAGTCTTGGAAAACAAATAATTTTATTCCAGAGGATTTTCATTTCACTTGGAAAAGCTCTCAAGAGCTTCCGGATTCCCTTAAGTCAATATACACAGGAGGGTATGAAGCATCTCTAGAATTTAAAGTTAACCCTCTTCTGTTATTAAATAGTATAAAAGGAATCCTCAAGCTACGGGGAGTTAATTTTATTGAGAATGAAGCTGGTTTTGAAATAACTCAAACAGGTGTCAAAACTAGTCGACGTCTTATCAAGCCCCAAAAAGTCATTTTGGCATTAAATGGATATTCCTCCCAATTTCACTCTGCTTTTCAAAACCTAGTTTTTCCTAAACGAGCTCAGATGTTGTCCGCAAGATTAGAGGAAGATTTTAATTGCCCTGATGTCTATTATGATCCAGCTGAAAAAGTGTATTGGAGGATGAATCATCAGCGAGAAATTATTGTTGGGGGAAAAAGAACCTTGGATGAATCTGGAGAAGTGGGTGAATTCGAAAAAGTTACACCACTCATTCAAAAGGCACTAGAACAATACCTAGATAAACTGGGATTAAAATTTCAAGTCACTCACCGCTGGGCCGGGATTATGGGTTTTACTGATCATGAATTACCAATCATCGATAGGGTTCCGGCTCCTTTGGAGACTTATTTTATAGGTGGATTCAGCGGACATGGCATGGGGCTGGGTTTTTTATCAGGAAAAGAAATGGCTCAGGTTTGTTTGGGTATTAAAGAAGAGTCTTTCTTTCATCAGTTTAAACAAGTTGATAGTGCAATATGAAAAGAATCTCGGTTTTATTGGTTTTGATTTTTTCTGTTTTTACATTTGTCATAATTTATTTTTCTAATAATTTTAATTTTTCCTTTCAACCTAAGAATACGTTAAATCTTATTATTGATGATAAAATAGAAAGTCTTGATCCCGCCAAGGCGTACAGTGATGACTCTCTTTTTGTCTCTTCTCAGGTACTAGAGCCACTCTATCAGTATCACTACTTAAAAAGACCCTATGAGCTACAGCCTCTTTTAGCCGAAGATTTTCCTAAAATAGGAGAAGAAGGGAAATTAATTGAAATTAAAATAAAAAAGAACATTTTTTATCATCCTCATAAGGCTTTTGGAAGTGTCGCCAGAGAATTAGTCGCCGAAGATTTTGTTACCCAATTTAAAAGAATCTCGCTTGAAAGTTTACAAAGCCCAGGTCGGGGGCTTTTTTTAGGTCTTATTGAGGGATTCAGTGAATATAGTGAAAAAGTAAAAAATGACTGGAGAGACATTCACACAAAGGAATTATCAGGAGTTACTGCTCAAGATAAATATACCTTGCGAATTAAATTATTAAAGAATGATCCAAATCTTATCTACTACCTTTCTCTCAATTTCATTACTCCAATGCCCTGGGAGATAGTTAATTATTTTACCAATAACTTAGATCATACTTTAATCGGCACTGGACCTTATATTTTTCAAGGCATAAAAAACAGTCAGATGAGTATGTCTAAAAATAAGATGTATAGAGAAGATTTCTATCCCACTTCGGGGGACAGATATGCCAATGTGGGGAAACTTTTAGACTCGAGCAGAGAAAAAATTCCCTTCATCGACAATCTTCGTTTTGAAATTTCCGGAGATGAAGGATCAAGGTGGGAAAAATTTCTCAAAAAAGAAGTAGATATTCTAACTGTTCCCAAAACATATATTTCAAAGTTATTTGATGATTTTGGTGCACTCAACCCTGAATTAAGTCACAAAAAAATTGTTATTAAACATTTTCCTGCCATGGCAAACCGTTGGTTGGCGTTTAATATGAGAGATCCTGTTCTTGGTAAAAATATTTACCTGAGAAAAGCTATTGCACATGCTATTAATTACTCTGATTACGTTAAACAGCTTACTCTTAACACGAGCCTTCGAGCTAATTCCCTCCTTGTACCAGGGATTGCTGGATACTCCCCAGCAAAAGATTTTCCATTCAATTATGATTTAGAGCTCTCTAGGGCCTATTTAAAAAAAGCTAACCTTAATATGTCCGGTAAAATCCCTAAAATTGTTTACTCGACAAGAGGTAATCAAGGTATCAGTCTTGAAGAGGCCCATTTCATTAAAAGGCAACTAGAGTTAATTGGTCTAAAAGTTGACTTGCAAATTTTAACTTTTCCTGAATTCCTTAAGAAGGGTCGGGCCGGCGAACTCATGTTTTTTACCGATAATTGGTTATTTGATTATCCTAATGCTGAAAATATTCTTCAGCTCTTAGTCTCAACCAATGCTCCCGGAATAAATAAAAGTGGGTATTTTAATCCCAAAATCGATGAGCTTTACTTAAAACTTAAAGAAACGAATAATTTAGATGAGCGAGATTTAATTATTCGTAAGATGGAAGAACTTGTTTTTAAAGATGTTCCATGGATACCTTTGATGTACGATAGTTCGTTCATTTTGCATTATCCTGAGATTAAAAACTTTAGAGAGTCTAGTATTATTAGAAACTATATAAAATATCTTAAAATAGGGAAATAAATATGGAAAATATTGCCCAAACACTTAGAAAAGAAATACTAAACAATGGTTATATTTCACCTGATTCCCGAAAAAATAAATTAGAAAAGCTTCGGAAGGTTATTCTTAAAAATGAATCCCGGATCAATGATGCCTTAAAAAAGGACCTTGGGAAATCACCTTTTGAAAGTTATGCTACAGAGGTCGGTTTTATCCTGAATGAAATTGGTCATGCTTTAAAAGAACTAAGTCTTTGGGTTAGACCAAAAAAAGTTAAGACCCCCTTAACTCTTTTCCCTGGTAAAAGTTTTATTTATCCAGAACCCTATGGTGTTGTACTCATCATTGCACCCTGGAATTATCCATTTCAGGAGTGCTTTTCCCCTTTCGTTGGGGCCCTGGCCGCCGGTAACAGGATTGTCATTAAACCATCTGAATTTTCTCCTCATACCAGTTCGGTGGTGAAATTAATAATCGATGAAGTTTTCGATCAAAAAGAGGCTTGTGTTGTTGAAGGGGGAGTTGAAGAAACCCAGGTACTCTTAAAGCAAAAGTTTGATTACATTTTTTTCACAGGTAGTACAAATGTGGGAAAAATCATCATGAAATCAGCGGCTGAGCATCTGACTCCTGTGACGTTAGAGCTTGGAGGTAAAAGTCCCTGCCTTGTTGAAGAGTCAGCAAATATTGACCTCGCTGCGAAACGAATAGCCTGGGGAAAGTTTTTAAATGCTGGACAAACCTGTGTCGCTCCGGATTATGTTGTTTTACCCCGTAAAATTCAAGATGAGTTTATTGAAAGAATGAAAGTCCATGTTCAATCTTTTTATGGAGAGGTTAAAAAATCTCAAGATTATCCAAGAATCATTAATGAGAAACATTTTGATCGGCTGAGTAATTTAATTGATCCAAAAAAAGTTGCACTTGGTAATCAGTTGCACAGAGAAGAAAGGTTTATTGCCCCAACTGTGATGAGAGATGTATCTTGGGAAGATAAAATTATGGATGAAGAAATCTTTGGGCCTATCCTACCCATTATTCCCTACGAAAATCTCAACCTTGCCATTGAAAAAATAACCAATCTTCCCAAACCACTGGCATTTTATGTATTTACAGAGAGCGAGAAAAAAAAGAATGAAATTATTGCTAAAGTTTCATTTGGAGGGGGCTGTGTTAATGATACCATGGTGCACCTAGCAAATCCGAATTTACCATTCGGTGGAGTTGGAACAAGTGGGTTTGGAAGTTATCACGGTAAAAAATCTTTTGATACCTTTACTCACTATAAGTCAGTTTTTGAACAGGCGACAAAGGTCGACATTCCCCTTAGGTATCCTCCCTATGAGAGTAAGTTAAGTTGGTTGAAAATGTTTATCCGTTAGAGCTTGAAACTGGCGTCGTACAAGGGTTTGACGGGACGAATCCAACTTGCAACCTCTCTATCCTGAGCTGGGGCTTTCATCTTTGCATAATGAACGACCATAAATGTCCAAAATACCATTAAAAAACAATACGTACCCAGAGTGGTTATTTTACAATTCATATGTTTTCCTTTGATACCTTATCGGAATCATCCTTGATTAAATTGAGGAAAATAAAGTTTTAATAACCATTAAAATTAATAGCTTGGTTTTTCTCTTCAGTTGCCGATAGGAAATCCAATAGTTTAAGATGTAATTATTTAATGCTCCAAACAAGGTCCAAATAAGTGAAAGTGATCTTTCTCTTCTCCATTTTATTTTTAAGTTGTTTTAAACCAGTTTACGCCCAACTCTTAAAAGAAAAAGTTTTAATCGGTCGGATTGAATGGGTTCAATTGCCTGATTTGAAAATTAAACACAAGGCAAGAATTGATACAGGGGCCAAGACCACTTCCCTTCATGCGAGAAACATTGAGGAAGTTGAGCAAAGGGGAGAGCTCTTTGTGAGGTTTCAAACAATTGATTCTGAGGGCAAGACTGTCGAATTGGTCAGAAAAGTAGACACCACTCAAAAGGTTTCTAATACCTCGGGCTTTATTACAAAAAGATATGTCATTAAAGAAAAAATTAAAATTGGAAATATTGAACGTGAAGTCAATATTAACCTGAATGACCGATCAAATATGGATTACAAGTTTCTTGTGGGAAGAAATCTTCTCCTTGGACGCTTTATTGTGGATGTGGCCCGTTCACATGTTCTGGGTGATTAGTTTATGAAAAAAACGATCATATTTATCACTGCAACGTTAATCCTCTTTCCTGTGGGAGTTCTGATCTATAAGGCCCGTATCCTCAAACTTTCCCTAGTTCCTCAAATGGTAGATGATGTGTGGAATTTACACATCAATCTAAAACCCAAAGGGGATGTGACAAGCTTTTCCTTCCCCATTCCCAAAATGGGGCTTGGTCAAAAAGTATCTGATGAGAGGATTCGCCGTAAGGACTTAGAGGTTTTTATTGATTCCAACTCTGATTCTCATGTTGCCACCTGGACTTCAAAAGAATTAATTAAGGGTAGAATTTCTTATTCTGCTAGAGTAGATCTAAAGCCTGTCACCTACAACAGAATACCAAAAGATTATACTGAGACTTATCCCAAGGGCCTTGAGCAATACTTAAAACTCCCAACTCTATTACCTGAAGATGAAGAGGCCATAAGCTCTCTCGAAACGGCCATTCTTGAGGGAAGTGAGGATAAAACCACTTTGATAAGGAAGATCTATTATTATGTAGAGGAAGAAATTCAGCGTAACACAGATATTAAAACAATTCATGAAACGCTTAATACCGGTAAGGGGTCTCCACTTATTAAGGCCAAGCTTTTTAATATCATGGCCAGACGAAAAAATGTACCTTCAAGGATTGTCGTGATGGTGAGAATGCCTGAAGTTCGTCAATCCATGGAGGAAACGAAGTTGCGCTTCACTTTCGCTAATGAAGTTTTTCTGGCAAATAAATGGGTACCAATAGATACAAACAGAGGCTATTTTGCTCAAAGACCTGATAACTTTATGTTGATTCATCGGAATTATGAAGAGGTTGAAAAACTAATTTCTAAAAAGAATATCACTTACTCTATTCAAGCAGAGCGTGCCAGAATCAATAGATACAATAAAACAGAATTTAAGAAAGAAGTTATAAAATCAGATTCCATTTTCTCTAAATTAAGCCTCTACCGACTTCCTCTACCACTTCAAACAATGTTTACAACAATACTTTTAATACCTATCGGAGCACTGGTTTTATCTATTGCCAGAAACATTATTGGAATTCCCACATTTGGGATTTTTACACCTATCCTTTTAACTCTTTTTTTTAAAGAAACTTCCTTCGGTTTTGGAATGTTATTTTTTGCCGTGGTTGTGACGATTGGAATTGTTGAGAGGTACATCCTTGATAAATTCTACCTCCTGGCCGTTCCAAGACTTTCTATCATCCTTACCCTGATCATTATGCTGATGTTGGGGTATTCTTTCTACGCCGTAGAGCTAACTTCCATATCACAGAAGCACCTCTCTTTTTTCCCGATTGTGATCGTTACTCTGATAATTGAAAGACTTTCCATTATGATCACTGAGGAAGGAATGCTTAATACCTTCAAGACGCTTCTGGGAACGTTGTTAATTGTTCTTCTTGTGTACTCTCTCTATTTCATTTCAGCATTAGAAATGTTCATGTTCACTAACCCAGAGTTACTTTTAACAATAATTGGTCTTTTAATTTTAGTCGGAAAATATAAGGGATACAGATTATCTGAATTCTTACGCTTTAGAGACTTGGTCCGACAGAAGAAAAAAATGGAGTCACTGCCACATGATCTTCTCTAAGCTTAAAGAAATGGGCATCCTTGGGATTAACAACCGTGTGGGAAGGTATATCCTTCGTCATAACAAGAGATCAAATTACCCTCTGGTAGATAATAAAGTTTTAACGGCACAAAGGGCGGAAGCTTGGGGGATTGCCACTCCGGAAAATTATTTGATTGTTGAAAATTATGGTTCCCTAAAAAATCTTCACCTGAAACTTCTTAACTATGAGTCCTTTGTCATAAAACCTGCCAAAGGATCACAGGGAAATGGAATTATTGTCATTAAAGAAATTATTAAAGAAGAGAAGGATGGAGAAGTTCGCATTCTTTGTCGCCGATCCAATGATAAGTTGATGGATTTAGACGAGGTAAAGCATCATATTTCAGGTATTCTTTCTGGACTTCATTCCCTTTCAGGTCAGAGTGATACGGCCATTATTCAGGCAAAAATTGATAAGCATCCTATTTTTGATCAATATTCTTATGGTGGAATCCCAGATATCAGAGTCATAGTGTTTGAAGGATTTCCCGTCATGTCGATGGTTCGTCTTCCTACGAAATCCTCAGATGGAAGAGCAAATTTACATCAGGGTGCAATTGGGGCCGGATTAAACCTCTCCGATGGTCGTACAAACAATGCTGTTATTAGAAGTCAGGTCGTGGATATTCATCCTGATACTGGCCACAGTTTGTCTGGTTTAAAACTCCCTTTTTGGAAGGAAATTCTGGAGCTAGCGGCCCGGTGTTATGACATGGTCGAACTTGGTTACCTAGGAGCGGATATTGTCCTCACTCCTGATCACGGGCCCATTCTTCTGGAGCTGAATGCCCGGCCTGGTTTGGGTATTCAGATTGCTAATCTTTCTGGACTTGTTCCTCGACTGGAAAAAATAAGACTTCAAGCTCCAAAAAATCTCATGGCAAAAGAAAGAGTTGAGTACTCGATGAAAAATTTTTAAAGCCCATCAATAATCGAATAAAATTCTGATACAGTCTGAGATAACACAAGTTTTCGTCGGATCTCGTTAGTCTCTCCAAGTCCATCTAGCATAAATCTAGTGACAGACTTACTTTGTTTGAGAAGACCGCGAGGTGTAACATTTTCATCTTCAAGATGCTGCCTGTAATTTTTTAAAAAATGTTTAATCTCATGATAAATTTCGGGATCATTCATTTTAAAATTATTTTCCTTAAAACACCGTGCTATCCAGGGTGCTTTAAGTGCCCCACGAGCAACCATAACTCCATGGCAACCTGTTTGTTCTAGCATGTTTTTTAGATCAGAGGGAGACCATATATCCCCATTCCCTATGATTGGGACTTGTGAGATTTTTACAGCTTTTTCAATAAAGCTCCATCTTGCCGGTAGTTTATACATGTCATCACGGGTTCTGGCATGAACAGTAATTAGTTCCACCCCCTCGTCATTGAGCATCTTGATAGAGTCTTCAAAGTTTTCTGTGTGGTTATAACCGATTCGTATTTTGCATGAGAAACGACCGCTAAAATGTTCCCTGATGGTTTTTACCAGAGTTCTTAAAGAGACAAGATTTGTTAATAAAAAAGATCCTCCTTGATTTTTACACACAGTATTGGATGGACAACCAATATTCATATCAAGCCATGGGAACTTAAGATCCTCAATCTGTTTAACCATTTCGATGGTAAAGGCCTTATGGGATGTGAGAATCTGAAACATGGTTCGGTCCAATACCCAGGACATTTCAAAAAGCTCTAGACCAAAATGACGGATTATATGTTTTTTTGGATATTTTCCAGCAGAGGGTACCCTTAGAAAATCAGTCGCAAGATAATCCCACTCAGGATAGAGCTTTAGAATCGTCTTTCTAAAAGCTTCATCCGTGATACCTTCCATCGGTGCAAAAAAAAGTGAACCATAGGGAACTTGAGGCAATTTTTTTAATTCCACTTTTCTCTTTTCCAAGTACTAAAAACGATTAAGACGGTGAGGATCAGGAGTTTTAAGGAATCAATCCCAATATAGATTCTATGATAGAATTGATGTTCCTGTTGGATGTCATTTATGAGACCCGCACTTGTTATCCCCTGTAGATCACTTTGTTTCCAGAGTTGGCTTAGTTCAATCAGCTTGGGTGTCAAATAGCTAAAGTAAAAAATGGCAACTATCCAACATAAGAGACTCAAAATAAATATCCATAAAACATTTCTGTTATATTTTGATTCAAATGCTAAAACGATAATGATTAAACTCCCAACCATCAGTTCAAGATTATTGAGTTGGGAAAAAATGACCATCCCAAGATTGCCTGCAGTAAAAAAGTCCTCAACGGTAGAAAAAATAGTTCTTACAATAAACATATCCACGAGAACGGTCCAAGCCCACCAGATACTTGTAAGGATGAGAAAAAGTGGATAGTGAATTTTTCTTGATTTGGTCATGTTCACTACTTTTCAAATTGAATGATTGAAAGAAGTGAACCCTCCTTTGAAGGGAGGGTTCATTAAATAAAACTATTCCGCACCCTTGTCCGGATTCATTTGAGACTGCATATAATTCTGAAGCCCAACTGACTTAATTAGATCCCTCTGTGTTTCTAACCAATCTATGTGATGCTCTTCTGATTTAAGAATATTAAGAAAAAGGTCCCGAGTTGCATAATCGTGTTCAGATTCTGCTTGCTGGATGCATTTTTTTAGATGAGGAACAGCTGCATATTCAACTTCAAGATCGGACTGAATAATTTCAGAAATATCCTGTCCAATTTTTAATTTATCCAGTTTTTGAAGATTTGGAAGTCCCTCTAAAAAAAGAACTCTTTTAATAACCAAATCAGCGTGCTTCATCTCATCAATGGAAGCTTCATATTCAAGCTTTCCAATTTTCTCTAGGCCCCAGTTTTGTAACATCCTGGCATGGAGAAAATATTGATTTATAGCAGTGAGCTCTTTCGTAAGGACTGAATTCAGGGCATCAATAATTGTCTTTGAACCTTTCATATATAACCTCGATGAATACGGTTGATCTGATTGAATTGTAGAGGAAGGCGGGCAAAGAATCAAAAAAGTTCAATGAACCTAAGAGTTGTTTGAGCTATCTTTCATCTCAAGAGGGGAGTGGGAAGTTTGTTCAAGTAATGAACTCACAGCATCTTCAACACATGTGCCGCAATCCTGGCCAATACCTAAGGCCTTGAGGATTTCTTTTGGATTATTAGAGTTTCGGCCAATAACCGCTTCTTGGACTTGTTTTTCTGTAATGCCTCTACAAATACAAATGTACATACATGAACTTCCTTATAGCCCATTATACATTTGTTTGAACTAGCTAACAAGTGTTTTGTAATAAATTCAAAAGTCTTAAAAGATAGATAAATCAAGAGTTTAGATAGATAGCCCCAATGATTTTAGGAGTCTAAAAATTCCCAAGGTCGACATAGACCACTTTATTTTATCCTCTAGAATGGCACTCAAGAGTTCCTGGGGATCATATTCGATAATCTCAAGTACGATATCTTCCCCATCTGGGTTGGGAATTTTTGAGATGGAAAGTCCATGAGCAGTAAAAAAATATTGTGTGTTGTTAACTGTCCCCGTGCTCGTCAAAGTCCACAAAAGTTCCATCCTCTCAGCACGTAACCCAATTTCCTCCTGCATTTCTCTTTGTGCATTTTCAAGAGGAGTCCCTTTTTCTGATTCAAGTATTCCTGAAATTGGTTTTATTCTCATTTGTGGAGATTCATGTGGGCGTCTCTCTTTGATGAGAATGATTTTTCCTTCGTTTGTTATGGGAAAAATAATCACCCCCGATGGTAGATAAACTCTCTCCCAAACGGTGGACTCAATTCTTTCTTCTGTTAGTCGTAAGATATTTCCTTTATAAATCTCTTTTTCCATATTTTTCCAATTGAAACTTAATAATTTGACCCATCTCTTTGTTTATTTCATGTCCCGTTTCTGGAACAGTATGAAACTCTGCCTGAACGCCCTTTTCCTTTAATCGTTCAATTTCAAGACCAGCCGATATTGGGCTTACGATGTCATCTGATTCTCCATGAATCCCAATCAAGGGAACTTGAAGATTATGATCAATCATATGGGACCTAAACTCACAACAAATTCCAAGAACCAGTCTTGTTTCCTTTATATATTTTGCCACATGTGGGGCTAAGTAACCACCTTGGGAAAAGCCAATGATAGTAACTGGTAAGGCAGTTAAATTTTCTAACTCAATAAGACTTTTTAGCCAACAGCTTGAGAGTTCGTGTGTCACAAAATATGATCTTTCATATTTGTTATAAAAATACCAAGAGTGGCCGAAATCTATCTTTCCTTCCTTTTCTCTGGGAATGGGAAACGGGGCATTGGGGGCTATGATGAGAGCATTTTCAGGGAGAAAGGGGAGCAGTTGCCTATATATTCTTTTTCCTCTTTGTCCAAGACCATGCAATAAAAGAATAAGATTTTGGGGATCGTCCACTCGACGGATAATACCTGTTAGCTCTGCATGGGATCGGAATTGCCATTTCATTTCAAGAGTTTCATGTAAAATTTTCAAAAAATAATCTCCGAAATCCAAATTACTAAAAATGCAATATAAAATAGCTCTATTATTGTAAGGAGTCTTTATGAAGTTTCAAAAGTTCACCATCATTAACTCTAAGACTTCCCCAACCGAAGCTGAGGAAGTGGAGGTTCTTTTTAATCTGGATCATATTATTTCGATCAAGCCTATCCGAATTTCTCGTATGGACAAAATCTTAAATGGCTTTTGGATCAGAACCAGTAATGGAAAAAAATACCGCGCCTCAAAAATCCCCGATGAACTCGTGAATATTATCGGAGAGAAATATCAGGGTACAGTTAATATTATTGCTGACTCCGAGGATCAGCCCTTTCAATAACAATTAATTCTAAAATATTACTTAAGAGACCTGACCTCTTTCCGAAAAGAAAGAAAGAGGTTGTGTCATGATGAATTTAATTCAAAAATTTTTAAGTAAAGATAAAAAATCTAAAGCCCACATAAGAAAAAATTTTATAAGTTATTTTTATTCTCTTCCAGAGCATAAATGGATTCTTGAAAATTGTAATAGAGATCACTTTGATAAGTTAATAGCACATTTGCCTGCAAATTTACTTGAAATAATGATGACAAAAAATCCGGTCGTTTTTGTTCCAAGTGATGAGCTAGGTCAAAAATCTCCATGGGTGACAAATACAATTGTTGTATTCCCCGAATTTCAAAAACTGTTGCAGTCTGATAGGAAAAGTGCTGTGGCCTATCTTGCCCATGAAGTTGCCTTTGTGCTGCTTGAACTTGAGGGAATGACAAATAATCAAATTATTGCCGAAGTTGAGGCGGATAAATTTGTGAGTGATCTGGGTTTAACTTTTGAATTAGAAGAGCTGCTACTGATGTTAGATGAAACAATTGAAAAGAGACTCCGTCTTACATATTTAACAATAAATCACTTTAAAGATTATTAAACCATCAAAGATCATCCAGACTTTTAAGCTCTTAAACTCCGGGGCGAATAAAAAAATTCTATTTTCAATTTCATCAAATTTAATGTCTAATATTTTTTTGTAACCATGTTGTGAGTGTAGATTATGTGCTACTTAATGATTCTTCTTTTTTCTGGTGTAACTATGGCAGAAAATTTAAATAAATTCATATCTATCGCTGAATATTGTCCAGGAATTGAAGTCCAGGCCGATTATAGTACAACGAAGAATTTTACTGGCTCTATTGTCCGTGGTTATAAATCTCAAAAAGCTTTTTTTGCTCTGATACCTGCCAAGGCCCTTTGCAAAGTTCATACTGCCGCTAAACTAAGGGGTTTCGGGCTTAAGGTTTTTGACGCTTACAGACCAGTAAAAGCAGTGGAGTCCTTTCAAGAGTGGGCAAAATTGCCGGAAAATAATCATCACCTGAAAGAACTTTATTACCCTCGGTTCTCAAGACTAGAGTTGTTTGAGAAAGGATTTATTGCTAAGAAATCATCCCATTCCAGAGGGAGCGCAATAGATCTTACTCTTTATGAATTAAGTACTGGAAAAGAGCTTGATATGGGGAGTAGATTTGATTTTTTTGATGAAATTTCCCACACCGAATCACCCTTTATTACAAGAGAACAACAAAATAATAGAAGATTGTTAAAAGATTTAATGGAATCAAATGGTTTTAAAAATTTCTCTCAGGAGTGGTGGCATTTTTCCTTTCGACCAGAGCCTTACCCAAATCAGTATTTCGACTTTGATGTAGAATGAAATAAATCAATGACCCTTCACCTCTAAAACTCCAAATGTGAAGGTTAGAGCTCGAAATGAGAATGAATATTCCCAATACTTTTTAAAGAATTTCTCCAATAAATGTAGAATAGATATGGTGATAGAAGATAAAATCCCATCCTAATTAATTTTTTCATCATCCTCTCCCTGTTTAATTATTTTCACTTAAAGCTAAAGAATATTCACTTTAGGATTTTGTGGGCCAGGTTAAGTTTAGATTAAGGACCTTCTCAAAAAGTCGGAAAAATTTGCCCTTTTTTTAGAAAAGTGATTATTTTGCCCCTTTCCCTTCAGTTTGGTCAGTTTTCATCTCAATCTTATAATTTAACTAATGAATTTGTTTAAAGACAAAAAGGGAATGAAAAAGTAATGGGTGAGTCCTTTAAAAAAAAGTTGAAATCAACAAGTTTTGAACCCTACATTGCATTCAAGCTTTTGAACGGAGACCATCCCTTCAAAGATCAGGTTCCAGAAGGTAGAATTGAATATAGGGCCCGTTATAAAAAGGGTGGTCGAGTCGCTTTTTTTAACTTTGAATTGGCAAAAATAATGGGACTTATTACTAAAGATCATCCCAGCCAATTAAATCCTGAACTTGAGAATCAGATATTAAAGTCTTTTTCTCTTGTGATCATCAACGAGTATGACCTAATAAATAGGATTAAAATTCCAAAAGATGAAGAACTACCAGGCTCATTCATGGCCACAAGATATTTACAATTGCAACACCCTGATAAATCCGGAAGAACTTCTGGTGATGGCAGAACAATATGGAATGGCACCATAAAAAGTAACGGGGTGACTTGGGATGTCTCAAGTTGTGGGACAGGGGCGACAAGATTGTCACCCGCCTCGAACATTAATAAAAAGTATTATCAAACTGGTGACCCTAGCATTTCCTATGGATGTGGACTTGCAGAGATTGGGGAAGGTTTAGAAACCTTATTTTTTTCCGAAGTTTTAAATAAGAATGGTTTCAAAACAGAAAGAATACTAGCCATTATTGAATTTGATAAGGGCCTCTCCATTAACGTGCGAGCTCATGAAAACCTCATGAGGCCTAGTCATTTTTTTTGTCATCTTAAACAATCAAATTATGTCACTTTAAAACAAGTTGCTGATTACTACATGGCCAGACAGTTTGAAAACGGGGTCTGGCAGAAAAAAAACTTTAAAACCGAAAGAGAGAAGTATTTTTTTCTCGCTAAAGAAGTCGCCAAGTCATTTTCTGAAGTTTCTGCAAAATTTGAAGATGAATACATATTCTGTTGGTTGGATTGGGATGGGGATAATATTTTAATGAACGGGGGAATTATTGACTACGGATCAATCCGTCAGTTTGGACTTTTTCACTCCGAGTATCGTTTTGATGATACAGACCGATTTTCAACCACCATACTAGAACAGAAAAAAAAGGCAAGATATATTACTCAATGTTTTATACAGATTGCGGACTATCTCAGTACTGGTAGAAAAAAAACACTGAAAATTTTCAATAATCACGAAATACTTGATTATTTTGACTCAAACTTTCTTCAATGTAAGAGTCACAATATCCTTCAGAAGATTGGTTTTAGAAAAAAACATGCAGACCTTATCATAAGTAAACAACCAGATGCTCTAAAGAGATTTAGAAAAAGTTTTGATTATTTTGAAAGGTCGAAGTCCCAACGAGGATCCTATAAAGTTGCAGACGGGATTACACGGGATGCCATTTTTTGTATGAGAGATATTCTTAGGGAATTTCCTCAGATCTATCTCGCCCGACAAAATTATCTAAGTGATGATGAGTTTATTGAAATCATTAAATCTACTTATGCCAAAAGATCAGATCTAAAATTATCCAAGGAAAGAATATTTCAAATTAAAGAATTTCAAATTTCCTACCTAGAATTAATCTTTCTTTTACAGAAAGAAATTAAGAAAGATTTTCGAGAGATCCTACTTGAAGTCATAATGAGATCATCTGTCATTAATAAATATGAAAGAATAACAGGAGATTCAATTTCGCATATTGTCCAAAAGGTTCAAAAAAAGAAACCAAAACTTACTCCAGATGATCTCTATCAAATAGCCAGCGAGTTTTCATTCTTTCAAGATTTAAATCCTGATAGAAAAGAGAAATCAAGTAAAAAAATGATTTCAGAGTTTAAACCTCAAAAACACATAATGCGAAATCTGTATTTAATCGTCAGAGATTTTCGTGAGGGATTATGAAATTAGTCTTTTATAGTGGAGGAGACGAAGTTCAAAATTCATGTATTGATAAGTCCTTTGTGGGGTTGATAGGAAAAAAAAATCCCCTTGTTACATTCATACCATCCTCGTCATACTTGGCAGAGCAGGAGTTTAAGACATTTATACGTCATTATTCAAAATACAAGATAAAAAAATTTCTCCATTTCCCAGTTGATGTACCCTTTGACCAGACTCTCTTGAATGAAGTTTTTAAAAGTGATGCGATTCATCTTGGCGGAGGTAATACTTTCTACTTTTTAAATTCTTTAAGAAAAAATCATCTCATTATTCAACTTAAGAAATTTGTGGAAAGAGGTGGGGTCCTTACGGGTCTCTCTGCAGGGGCCATATTGATGACAGAAAATATCGAGACAGCTGGGTACCCTGAGTTTGATAGAGATGAAAATGAGGTTGGTTTAAAAAATCTTTCTTCTTTGAATTTGGTAGATTTTTTATTTTTCCCACATTTTAGAAATTCTTCAAGATATGATTCTGCTTTTAAAAGATTTTCTAAATCAAAAAATAAAAATATTTATGCATGCCCTGATGGCTCAGGAGTTGTGGTTAATGGTGATGAGATAAGGTTCTTAGGAAGAGTTTTTGTATTTAGTCAGGGTTGTAAGATAACAATAAACTAAGGCAAAATTTCAATCTCAATATAAAGTGGTAAATGATCAGAGAGTTTTCTCCATTTTTCTTCACTCAGAACGGTTGCATGTATAACTTTCATTTTATGTATAAAGACCCTGTCTAGTGAGAGTAAAGGGAAGAATGAGGGGTATGTATTTGGATAATCTCCAAAAAGAGATTTAAATGCCTCTGTTGCTTGAAGATCTTTTTCTATCTTTGTTGATATTTTTTTATTCCAATCATTGAAGTCGCCAACTAGGATCCATGGGATAATTTCTTCTTTTTTCATTATTTTAGTGATCATGTCTGTCTGAATGTTTCTTCCTCCTTGGGTAAGGTCTAGATGAGTATTGCATAGGAGAATCTCTTTTTCACTTTCAGGTATGATGATCTTCGTTTGAAGTAGTCCTCTGTGCTCAAATCGATTGGTAGATATAGTATGATTCTGCCACTCTATGATTGGAAATTTGCTCAGGATTGCATTGCCATGATGCCCTTCTGGGTAGATAGCATTTTTACCATAAGCAAAGTGAGGCCACACTGAGTCTGCTATATACTCAAATTGGATGGAGGTTTCCCAGTTTGGTATTTTTTTTATTAAGTGGTCACCCAGCACTTCCTGCAGAAAGAGTATGTCTGCATTAGTTTCTCTAAGAGCAAACTTAATTTGATCCAAGATGAAGTCTCTGTTGCCAATACTGAAACCTTTATGAATGTTATATGACAATATCTTGAATTTCATAGCATCTCAAAGCCAGTACCTGAACAGAAAAATAAATTTAGAAAGTATCTTATCAAGCCAGGGACGGTTTGATAAATATTCCATTGTTATCTTTTTTTCTTCGTTCAGTGAGTTCATAAAGTTTGATTCAATGATGAATTTATTTTTCTTATTTTGAATGGTCATATCCACCTCCAAATCATGAAGCAAGCTTCTGTGGTTTAGGTTTGATGATCCTATTGTGATAAAATTGTCTATTATATAACATTTTGCGTGGAGGATAGATTTATCATAATGGTATATTGATACACCTTTTTTCATTAAGTACCTAAAATAGAAATAGTGGAGCCATTTAAATAATTTTACGTCATTCTCATAAGAGATTAAAATTTTTACATCAGCACCACTCAAAGCAGCTTTTCCAATTGCCTTGATCAATGATCTTTTAGGGATAAAGTATGGAGTCATTAACCAAATACGTTTTTTTGCTCTGTTCATCCTCCAGATAAGATCTTTATAGAGAAACCTCCTCATAAAAACTGTTTGATTAAGCCTCATAGGTGAGACCCTCCAGTTCATATTAAAATGATGATGGTTTTTTTTTCTGAATCGATAGAAGTCCTTAAACTTCCAGGTTTTTTTAAAGTTTAGGATGGCAAAGTTTACATGATCTCCAGTCACTCTGACGCCCATGTCCTTCCAGGTACCTCCATTATGATCCTTTATATGTTCTGATGTAATGTTAAAACTTCCTACGTAAAGAATTTTATAGTCGATGGTAAATATTTTTCTGTGATTTCTTCTGTTAAGCCTCCACATTCTTTCTGTTAGAATAGAAATCTTTTCTATCAGGTCAATATTTTGGGGTAAAGGATGATAGAAAGGAAGTGGATTATAAATTTTGACTTTTATGCCATTTCTTGAAAAGTATTCATTCATGTTGTTATTAAAATTATAACTTCCAATACCATCTACAATTACTTCTACTCTTACTCCTCTTAGATTTGCATTAACCAAGTGTTGAGATATTTTTTTACCTAAAAGATCATCATTAAACATGTACATTTCAACAGTGATGTATTTTTGAGCAGAATTGATATCAGAGATCAGTCTCTCAAAATAGGTATCCCCATCTAAAAAAATCTCTTCTGAATTCCAAGTTTCAAGCATATTGAGTTATCGGATTTTATCCACTTTTCTAAAGTTGACTGGAGTTGAATGGTATGTTTGGTGTAAACCTCATTTTTTTTTCTCCGATAAGCAATTTACTATTTATTCATTGGAATTATATGACTCTTTCAAAAGAAGCTTTTCATAATATTATTAAGTCTGCATCCTCTGCAAGTGTCAGTGACATTCATTTGCGAACTGATGAAAAACCTTTTTTCAGATTAAGAGGAGATCTCATTCAAGTTAAAGCTGACCCTTTGACAACTGATGATATGAAAATGATTTGTCAGCATATGATAAAGGATCCTGAAATATTAAAAAAAATGGACACTCTCAAGGAATATGATGGATCTTTTTCTGTACCTAATGTTTGTCGAGTTCGTTTTAACGTTCTTCGTTTTCAAGGGAAATTAGGAATCATCTTACGTATCATCAGTGATAAAGTACCAACAACTGAGGAGTTAAAATTACCCCCAGTTATTAATAAGATTGCATCCGCAAATGCTGGATTAGTGTTAGTCACCGGTGCTACCGGGTCTGGGAAATCCTCTACACTCGCGGCGATGATAAACTATATAAATAAAACATCATCAGTACATGTCTTGACTCTTGAGGATCCAGTTGAATATGTACATCACCCTATAAAGGCACGGATCACGCAAAGAGAAATAGGAACGGATACAGAAGATTTTGATTCTGCCTTAAGGTCTGCACTACGACAGGATCCAGATATTATCCTAATTGGTGAGATGAGAGATGCCGAAACGATCTCCATTGCTATTAAGGCCGCTGAAACAGGTCACTTGGTTTTTGGTACAGTTCATACGACAGATGCATTAAGCACTATAGGAAGACTCATAGCTATGTTCCCACCTGAGGAACAACTTGTGGCCCGTGCCCGTTTGGCAGAAAATCTTTATGCCACCATCTCTCAACGATTACTGAAAACAGCTGATGGCAAGGGAAGAATTGCGGCACAAGAGATCATGCTTAACAATCCAGGAGTACGAGAAGCAATTCTTGATCCTTTTAAAACCAAAGAGATTTATACTTATATAGAAAAAGGAAAAAATAGCTCTGGTGCCCAAAGTTTTGATCAGCATATTACAAAACTCTACAAAGATGGTCTCATAACCTTAGAAGAGGCAAAAACTAATGCAACTAAACCAGAGGATTTTGAAAGAAACCTCATGTTCGGTGATTCTTCTGATGATGAATAATTAATTTTTTATTCTAACTTTTTAAGCCATGAATGATAGGACAATTGTCTTAGGTAATGATCGGCAAGCACAATCTTGGCCATGGCCTCAACCACTGGAATGACTCTTGGTAAGATGCAAGGATCGTGTCGTCCGGTTTTAGCATTCTCTCCGACGGTGGAGGGAGCCTTGAAGGCGATTTTTAATAAAATTTCTTCCCCATTTGAAATACCTCCTTCCATACCACCAAAATTTTTTGAATCAGAAGACATTTCAGTGCCTGGGATTTTAGCAAGTTCAAATCCTGACGAGATACTAAAACCGATACAGGCAGGAATTGAGAGCATGGCCTTGGCCAAATCAGCCTTAAGTTTGTCAAATACAGGTTCTCCAAGGCCGGTAGGGGAGTTTAGTATGGAAAGTGTAACCACTCCTCCCGCTGATTCTCCTTTTTCCTTGCACTGTTTGAGATAGTCCATAACCTCCCGTGAGAGCTCCGGATCAGGGATATTAATTTCACCTCGGTCTACAAAGTGATTAATTGGAGGGCATTTAAGTTTGAAGTGGGATACTTCTTCAATGTAGGCATAAAAAGAAACATCGGGAAGGAGAAGACCAGCAAAATACCCTCCAATAACCCGGGCCAAAGTTTCTCTGCCTGATGATCTCCCTCCACCACGATGATCTCTAAAACCATATTTCATCATCGTCGTCCTGTCTGCATGCCCAGGTCGGTATTGATTTTTAAGCTTATCGTAGTCTGTACTTTTTTGATTTGTGTTTTTTACTATGACTGTAATAGGAGTTCCAAGAGTTTTGTTCTCGTAAATTCCTGAAAGAATTTCCGGAAAATCATCTTCTTTTCTGGATGTCTGTATTTCATGTTGCCCAGGGGCCCTTCTCTTGAGTTCCTTTATGAGCTCCGAAACGTCAATGGTTAATCCGGCTGGCACTCCATCCACCACAACTCCAAGGGCACTTCCATGTGATTCTCCGAAGGTGGTCATTTTGAATATTCTTCCAAAGCTATTTCCACTCATGGTGAATCCTTTTTAAAAATTCAGTCTTAAAACTTTCGATTGGATCAGCTGGAAGAGTTGTTAAACTTTCCACAGATGTATAGGTCTTAATATTTAGTCCACAGGGATTAAGAGACTGCAATGAAAGCATCATTTTAGGATTGTTCAAAATATTTAGGGCCATTCCATGGAAGGTAGTAAGTTTATTAATCGCAATCCCCATGGAGGCAATCTTTTTTTCTTCGTGCCATAATCCTAAGAGTTGGTTTTCATGATTTAATTTTTCAATGCCCCAACCTTTTAGCACCTGAGAGGTTACATCAAAAATCTGATTTATCATTAAGGATAGGGATAAGGTTTTGGGATTTAGCTTCACCACAGGGTAAAAGATGAACTGTCCAGGGTGATGGAAAGTTAGCCCTCCACCTCTCTCGATTTGGTGCAGAGGATAGTTGAAATTTTTAACTAGTTCCGGATCAAATTCAATCAAATGAAAAGCTTCACCTTTTTTGGGTTTTTGCAATCCTCTTCCATTAGTAAGAACTTCCGGATGATTGCAACAGATGAGAATTTTTAAACGAGGATTTCCTTGAACGAGCTCCAGGGCTTTTCTTTGAAACCTATGGGACAAGGAGTAGTCCCAGTTCCATTTTGTTACAACAATGGTGTCATCATCAAGTTTTGAAACATCATCTGAAGTTAATCCAAAGTCAGCCCAAAAAAATAAAGAACTGATAGAGTCCTTCATTTTAAGAGTCCTTATTTTCTACGTATTCCAGGAAGTCTCCAGCTTTATATGAACTTCTCACTAAGGGACCGCTGGCCACAAATTTAAAGCCCATTTTTAAGGCCATACGTTTAAGTTCCTCAAACTCTTCAGGGCTATAAAACTTCTCAACACTTAAGTGGCGCTTGCTGGGTTGAAGATATTGACCAAAGGTGACGATATCAACATGAATTTTTCTAAGATCATCCAATGTTTCCTGGATCTCTTTCCATGTTTCTCCAAGTCCCATCATTAAAGACGTTTTCGTTTGGATACTAGGGTAGTGAGTTTTATAGAAATCCAGACACCTCAAGGTCTTCTCGTAGCTGGCACGGGGGTCTCGAACGGGATGGGTCAGTCTTTTCACTGTCTCAATATTTTGTGCAATCACAAAAGGATGGGACTTCGCTAGAAGATGCATCCTCTCTTCATCTCCTCCAAAATCTGGAATAAGAACTTCAACTTTTGTTTCTGGATGATCTCGATGAACCCGATCCACCACTGCGGCAAAGTGGCCCGCCCCATGATCTTGTAGATCATCTCGGTCAACACTCGTAATAACGATATAACGTAGAGACATAAGTCCTACCATCTCGGAGGTATTTTCAATCTCGTTATGATTAATAAAACCTTTGGGATTACCTGTTTTAACATGACAGAATTTACAGGCCCTGGTGCAAGTGTCTCCAAGAATCATCACAGTGGCCGTGCGGGCGCTCCAGCATTCTGATATGTTGGGGCACTTAGCTTCCTCACAAACTGTGGCAAGGCCCTTTTCCCGAAGATTGTCCCTGATTTCTTTAAAGTCTTCACCTGCTGGAAGTTTAACCTTCAGCCACTCTGGTTTTCGTTGATATTTATTTTTGTCAAAGTATGTCACGGCCATGAAATTCATTTACCACGATAGGGTATTTTAGACCAGTGGGTATAGTTTTTTTTTAAGCTTTAAAGGTCTGAATTCAAAGCTTGATGACAAAACACGACCTTATAAAGGGTCTCAGGGACATTTCCGATCCTACTTCCTGACATGCCAATTCTGGACCTTGAGTCATGAAGATTTTATGAGGACCTGATTCTAGTTCGTAGTGAATACATTGTTTCCCAGCATACCTATCTATAACTTTAAAGACAATTCCATCAGGATCAATCGTCCAAGCGTCATCAGGTACGACAAGGATACCATCTTCTTTTTCTAAAGGAGGAAAATGAAGCATACCCCATGGAGAAGTCCATTTTTCCTCATGAAATTTGATGTGGAAAAAATTCCTATAACCAATAAACTGGGCCACAAAAAGATTTTTAGGCTTCTGAATAAATTGTTCTGATTCAGCTATTTGCTCCATCCGACCGAAGTTCAGGAGGGCCAATTGATCTGAAAATTTAAGGACCTCATCTAAATCATGGGTGATCCAAATGACTGTTATGTTTTGCTGTCGGATGTACTTAAAAAGACTTTTAAGTATGTCGCCTCTTGTGAAAGGATCAAGATGAGAGAAAGGTTCATCCATGAAAAGAACCTGTGGTCTATTAAGTAGCACTTTGGCGAGAAGGACTTTTTGTCTCTGTCCGGAAGAGAGTTCTTCTAGGTTTTGTCTTAGTTGAAAAGTAAATTCAAAAGTGTCGGCCAGGTCTCTGATGAGGAGGATTTTTTTTTCATCATCAATGTCTAACGTCATGTTTTCCAGAAGAAATTTCTGTACATTTATTTGGGATGTAAATTGGTTTTCTGAAAAAATTGAAATTTTACCATCAATTTTTATGCTTCCAGAGTGGGGAAGAATTTGACCGGACAAAAGCTTTAAAAGTGTTGTCTTTCCACTTCCATTTGGGCCAATTATTCCTAAGACTTCCCCCTCCTTAACCTTAAGGGATAAGGAATGGATGCCTGCAATTGCACGGTGATCATACTTGTAATTTAAGTTTTCTGCCTGAATCATACTGATTTTTTTACCACCAGCATAAGGCCAGAGAAAAGAAGAAAAATACCAAGAATTCGGTTTAAATTTAAAGGATAGGGGGTAAGACCCATGAGGCCAAAATGATCGATTATGACTGATCCAATCAATTGACCAGTAATAAATGAACAAATCAAGGCCGTAGCCCCCATTTTCGGGATCAAATAAAGGGAAGAACTGACAAAAATCGCCCCTAAAACCCCTCCCAAAAAAAGATAGGGTGGTGTCTCTGGTATTCTTTTAATTTCATTGAATCTTCCGTTGAAAATAACCATCAAAGAAATAATCATCGAACCGATGAACAAAGAAAGAAATGCACCCAGGTGGGGATGCTTTAGATAACGAGTAAGTTCAGCATTAAGTCCTGCTTGTACGGGCATAAGGATGCCAATCACAATTGCCATCAAAACAAAATTTAACACCATAGTTTATACCTCAGTAAAAGTGGTGACTAATAATAAGGGCCTACTCGCTAATTGGGATCGCTTTTTTTTGTTTCTTTAAAAAAAGAAAAGACTCTATTGTGTACCATCCAAGAGCAATCCATATCAAAACAAAGGCTTGAAGTTTTTCGGAAGTTAATGATTCATTTAAGACAAAAAGACCGCACAGGAACTTCAGACTTGGGGAAAGGTATTGAATAAATCCGATAGTTTGAAGTTTTAATCTGCGAGCACTGAAGGCAAATAGAATTAAGGGAGTGCAAGTAATGAGTCCCGAAAGAGATAAGAAACCAAGTTTCCAGAGGGGAAGTTCACTGTAAATGGTGACAGGAGTAGATTTTTGAAATAACCAGTAGATTAAAACTGGACCAACAATAAAACAAGTTTCAAAGGCAAGACCCTCCAAGGCGCCAACGTGAGTTGTTTTTCTGATGATTCCATAAAGGGCAAAGGTCAGGGACAAAACAACGGCCATCCAAGGGAAATGAGAAAGCTCGGTCTGAATTCCCATAAGGACAATAGAGAAAAGTGCCAGAAATATCGCTGGCCACTGAGTGAACCTCAGATTTTCTTTTAAAATGAACCAACCGAAGAGAACATTGATAAGGGGATTTAAGAAATACCCCATACTCGCTTCCAGAACTTTCCCAACACTAATGGCATAGATATAAATTAACCAATTCGATGAAATAAAGAGCGCTGAAAGCATCAGCATATAACGAACTTTTTTTTGGTGCCAAATGCTCTTAAGATTTTTAAGTTTTTTTTGAAAAATTAAAATCAACATGACCGTGATAAATGACCAGATAAGGCGATGTCCAAATAAATCCCAGGCACCAACCTCTGGAAATATTTTCCAGTAAAGCGGAAATAAACCCCAAAGGGAAAAAGCACTCACTGCCGCTAAATGTGCTGAAGTTAGATTCATTTTATTTTAAACCAAAGTTAGTTTTAATAATAAACCCAGTATAGACAGCAAGCATGGAAATAAGCACTGAAATAAGCCCAAGAATCTGATAATGGTCTAAGCTACCCGAAGAGGTTGTGACTATGATGAGCCCACCAACCTGAGAGGCAAGTCCTGAGGACAATTGTCTTAGGGCATTCTCAAGATTCATAAAAGTTCCCCTGTCCTCTGATTTTACAACGGCCGAGACAATGGTGAGAGCTGGAATAAATCGTCCTGAGGCAGACATGGTAAAAAGAGTTGTGGCCATAAGGGCCGCCCACAAAGGAGTACCATGAGGAAGATTTGTCAGAGCTACAACTGGTAGAATTGATGAAAAAGCGACAATGTAAAAAATTTTAAAACTTCCGATTTTATCACACAATTTTCCGATAAATCTCGCCGAGATAATCGTAAATATTCCCCCAATAAAATAAATTAAAGGTAATTGTTCTTCAGTCATACCTACATTTTTCACCATGTAGGGTGAAATAAAAGGAATAATGATAAAGAGGCTGAATCCTAGGAGACTGGTGAGAAGAAAACTTGAATGATATTTTCTTTGAAAAACGATGTCTTTGAAATTTTTAAAATTCTCAGTAAATGATTTTTTAATGCTTCTGACTCTAACCGAGGGAAGGATTAAAAATGACAGGAACCAAAAAATGATGGCAATAAAACAGATAAAATAAAACGTCATCTGCCAATCAAATACATTTGCAATATGGAGCCCAACAGGAACACCAAAGACGCTGGTGATAGAAAAGGCGGACATGACAACACCCATGGCAGTACCTCTTCTTTGAAAAGGTATAAGATCTGATACCAGCGACAAAACATTGGCATTGAGCATTCCTCCGAAGGCCCCAGCTATAATTCTGGCCGTAAGAAGAGAGGAGAAATCTGTGCCTTTGGCACACATAAAAGTTCCAAAAATAAAGCCTGTGAAATTAAAAAGAAGAAATTTTTTCCTGTCAAAATGATCTGCATAGAGTGCACCTAAAAACCCAACAATACCAGCGCTGAAAGTATAGGCAGAGACCAGAGTAGAAAATTCAGCAGGAGTAATTTGAAACACCCTCATAAAACGTGGTCCCAAAGGCATCATGATCACGAAATCTAGGATATGAACAATCTGTATGGCGGCTAAAATGATGATGTACCAGCGCTCTTTTTTTAAATCAGATTCTTCTTGGCTTGAAAGTATCATGTATATATTAATCCAGGAATCTCAGAGATTTTTGAACTGGTATCATCTAAGGTTTCCAAGGAGGCGACAGTTCCGACACAGTGATCGATCATGGAGACAGCGGCTGGTCTATGATTGCCAGAAT
>CANHIY010000008.1 GCA_947461175.1 Bacteriovoracaceae bacterium | reverse complement strand
TCACTCTCATCGAAGGGGTCATAGAAGCAACTGATGATTTTGTTTCGTCTTCTTTCGATGTTGAAATGATAGAAACGTTGTTGATACAAAAATAAAGTTGAGACGATAGTAATATACGAATCTTTTTTTCAAAAAAAAACGACCGGGGTTCCGGTCGTAAAAAAATATTTCGAAAAAGTGTTAAAGATGAATATGAACTACATTTTGACCAAGATCGTTTTTCACTTCATAGGCCACATCCTGAAGGCTTAATACAGGTGTTAATTCATCACAAGACTCCCCTCTATGAAAGAGATCAACACTAATTTTTTGATCCAGAGGTAAATAAAAGTAATCAAGAAGAATCATTTCAGTCTCCTGCCCCCTGGAGACATGATATTTTTGTTTCCCCGCACACTCATCCAAAACAGTGACTCCATTCATATCAAGACGAGTTTTAACCGGAAATGCCTTCCCGGGCATGAAGATTTTCCAAGTTGAAGTTAAAGAGCAGTCCGCTTCGGAGCAAATGGGATTTAATTCTTTTTGTGTTACCTTTTTTTTCTCTTCACCACAACCGGTCAATGTTAAGAAAGTCATTAAGAACAAAGTTAAAAACATAAATCGTGAAACTTTCATGAGTTGATCCTTTTTTAAAACAAGTTCGACTTCTGCGGAACGATATTTTCTTACAAACAGATTTAAAAGGAGTTTTTTGATCCAATATAACTGGATCCAAAGATATGAAATGGAGATAAAAATTCCTTTAAAGAATTTGTTAAAGAGGTCCCCTTAAGGGAAAAATTCTTAAATCAAAATTCATCCTGAAGATGAGTCCAAAAAGATTTTAATGTGCTTATAATGAATCGGCAGCTCAGGAGAACAACCAGGAGGGGCAAGATGGCAAGAAGGACAGTCTCTTTAAAAAACTACGGAATTTATAGGAGTATTTTCCCTTTGGGATTAGGTGGTAACACCTTGGGTTTTAGTCTTATGAAGAGGATCAAATATCAAAGAATTTTAAAAACCTTGGGCCAAAACCCAAAGGTCATGTATCTTGGAGTGGGCCTTGGAGTTGTTGTTTTGGGAAGAATGATCTTTCGTTACTACAAGGCGCATCCTGAAATGGTGGAATATGTGCGGGATCAAGTTCAGATTTTTGAAAAAAAAATGAAAAGAATAAATCCTGAAAAAAATCCTATAGAGATCGTATGAAGAAAACTTAAAAAATTTTTCTTATTTAAAAAGGGGGCCTTATGGCAAAAAAAATATCAGTCAAAGCTTCAAAACCAAAAGAGCTAAAGGACAACTACTACCGGGACCTCATGAGAGATGTGGTCATGAGTCCAGCTTTTAAATACATTGCTGCAGGTCTAGGGGCCGCAATGCTCGCCCGATTGGCCAGTCAAACCTCTGAGAAATTCCCAGAAGTTTCAAGCTTTATAAAAGATAATATGAATATGCTTCAAGTAAAAATTGATGAGTACAAAAGTCATTTACAAGGACATGATTCACAAATAACTCATTAGGGAAGAATTCATCACCTGAAGATCTTTTTTTCCCTCTCCCCTCCCCTTTCCAGACAATTAAAGGAGGTGTAAAAATGATGGCATGAAAGAGAATCTGGTTTTAAAAATAAAAGGCATGAGCTGTGCCTCCTGTGTGGGAAGGATTGAGAAAGGTCTTTTAAAAACCTCCGGAGTCTATTCGGCCGAGGTGAATCTTGTGACTGAAAAAGCCTTCATCACCTTTGAAAGTGATCTCATTGATATAAAAAAAATGAGAAAACTTATAAAAGAGCTTGGATACGAAGTGACTGGTGAAGATCTTGGGGCCCAGGGGAGTCAGGAAAAAAACCTGGATGAAGATAAAAAACTTATTATTTTTTCTGGCCTCTTAACTCTCCCCCTCTTACTCCCCATGATTCTTGGGCCTTTAGGTATTGATATCCACCTCGCCCCATGGGTTCAGTGCCTTTTTGCGACACCAGTTCAATTCATCATGGGTTGGAAATTTCACACATCGGCCTTCAGGGCATTAAGGACTCATTCATTTAATATGGAGGTTCTGGTTTCTCTGGGAACCACAGCTGCCTATGGGCTGAGCCTTTATCTCATGAATAAAAATCATGGCCACTCTTCACATCTTTATTTTGAAAGTTCCGCCATGATCATCACCTTAGTGATGCTTGGAAAATTTTTAGAAAAAAAAGCGAAAAAAGAAACCACTAAGGCCATCAGTTCACTTCAAAAATTAAGACCTCTCACGGCGAGGATCTTAACTTCTGAAAATGAAGAGAAAGAAATTCCTCTTGAACTCCTTACTCTCAAGGATATTGTCCTTATCCGTCCCGGAGAGAGGATGCCAGTGGATGGAAAAATTCTTGATGGCCTATCCGGAGTTGATGAGTCCCACATCACAGGGGAGAGTTTTCCAATAACAAAACAAAAAGGTGACCTCATTTACACGGGCTCCATTAATGGAGAAGGTCCACTTAAGATAGGTGTGACGGCCTTGGGCCATGAAACGATGCTTTCTAAAATCATAAAACTCATGGAAGAGGCCCAAATGAAAAAGGCCCCCATTCAAAAGTTAGTCGACAAGGTAAGTAGTGTTTTTGTACCCCTTATCCTCCTGATTTCCTTCTTCACAGTACTTGGTTCTGGATTATTTTTTGTAAACTGGGAAGAGGCCATCATCCGTGGAGTGGCCGTTCTCGTCATTGCCTGTCCCTGTGCCTTGGGATTAGCGACACCGACTGCAATTGTGGTAGGTACAGGAGAGGCCGCCAAACAGGGAATCCTTTTTAAAGACGCCCTGACACTTGAAGTGGCCCACTCTGTAACCACCATTGTTTTCGATAAAACCGGGACCCTCACCGAGGGAAAACCGACTGTCCATGAGATGATTTCTTTTGATACAAAGGCCCATGATCATAAGAACCTCCTCCTTCTCCTTTACTCAGTCTTACAAATGAGTGAGCATCCATTGGCAAAGGCCGTGGCCAAAATGGCAAAGGAAGAAAACCTGGTTCCTCTCACGGGAAGTCACATGAGGGTTATTCCTGGTGTGGGAGCCGAGGCAAGCATCGAGGGTGTTCACTACGGAGTAGGTTCTAAAAAGATTCTAGGTCTTTTTAATCTGGAACGTCTTATTCATGAAAAAAATCTTCCTGATCAGTGGGAAGAATCTTTAACTCATTCATATTTATTAGATGTGACCCATGGGAAAATTTTAGGAATGGTCACATTTAAAGACAAGATCAGACAGAATGCTCCCTTAGGTATTAGGACACTACAAGAATTAGGACTTAAAGTTTACATGCTCACCGGAGATCATGAAAAAACGGCGGAACGGGTAGCAGAAAGCTTGGGAATCAATCACTTTAAGGCCAGTCTTCTTCCGGATGAGAAGAATAAGTTTATAAAAGATCTCATGGATCAGGGTGAAGTGGTGGCCATGGTGGGAGATGGACTTAATGATGCTCCCTCACTTGCTTCGGCCAGTATCGGTATCGCTATGGGAACAGGCACGGATGTGGCGATTCATTCTGCGGGCATGACCCTCATGCACAGTGATCCAGTTCTTATTTCTAAGGCCCTCTCTCTCTCAAAACTGACTTATAAGAAAATAAAACAGAATCTTTTTTGGGCCTTTGTTTACAACGTTATTGGAATCCCTCTTGCGGCCATGGGCCTTCTTGATCCCGTTGTTGCCAGTGCGGCGATGGCCTTAAGTTCCATAAGTGTTGTGGGGAATTCACTTCTTCTTAAAAATTCACTAAAGAAAAGGTCCAGTTGAAATTTTCAGGAACTAAATCCTTGCACCGAAGGGAAAGGAATCGGGAAACTTTTTACGATCACTACCCTGCTTTATAGGAGTGAGAGGGTGAGTTTCATCTAAAAAAATAAACCCATCATACCTTTTCGGTAAAGAGGTGGGGACATAATGACCTTTCCTATCGGATTCAGGATGATAAACCACACCTATGGCCCTATGTCCTTTAAACTCCAGAAGAGCTGAGTTCATTTTTGCTTCGTTAAGTAAAACGTAAAAATTTTTGGCAAGTGTATCGAGAGATAAGTTGTGCATGAGATATTCAAGACTCTGGGGTCTTGCCTCTGGGAGTGTAAGAACCTCGCTGGGTCCTTCCCAGGCATGGGAGGCCATGACAGTTCCAGAAAATGTTCCAAGACCTATTAGTGAAACATGCTGTTCACCATAACTCTTCTTGGCAAGCCCTCCCAAGTTCACCTCTCCACGAAGAACCATGTCTGTCCCTCTATAGTCTCCAATGTGGGTGTTATGGGCCCAAACAATCCCTTTTGATGAAGGCCCATAATGGTTAGTGAGCCTTAATAATGTTTCCATCATATGGTGGTCTCGGATGTTCCAGGATTGATTATCGATGGAAATCATGGAGCGGTAGTAATGTTGGGCATTCTTAATGACATGTGCATTCTGGATCACCTCAAAAAGGTCATCCTTCTTTAACGGGTCTTTAAGTTTATAATGAAGAATCTCCTGACAAAAATTTTCAACTTCCTTTTGACATCCATCGGGATCTCCAAAAAGAGACCTGGTGTATTCTTTTTCATTAAAATGAAAGTTTTCAAAGCAAGAAAACATATCAAAATATTTTTGAAAAAGAGAAGAATCCACCGAGGGGAGGATCTTTTTTAATTCCTGAACGGATTCCATTAATGAGTAGACATCTAACCCATGAAAACCAATTTTTCTCTTGAGCTCTGTTTTTAAAAGCTTTAATTCAAAAAGAAGATCCTCAATTTCCATATTGGCCCACATCCAGGTGGGCCAGCGGTCAAAAACGTTGAGTAGTTCTAAAATACTTCCCTCATCTTGGGTTTGGATAAAGTGGTTAAGTTTCTGGCACGCAGGCCAGTCACCCTCAACAGCGATGAAATCAAATTGATGATTTTTTATTAACTCTAAAGAAATGACTTTCCGCCATTGATAAAACTCACTCGTTCCATGGGAAGACTCTCCCAGCATAACGATCCTCTTATCCTTAATGACACTCATTAAATCATCCAGATCAGAGAGATCAGTTAAAGCATGGGAGTATCTCGCCATTTCCCTGGAATAGGCATCCATAATCTCTCCGAATTTTTTTAATGAATGATACTAGGTGGTGAGTCAATGGATTTTGAAAGCTCATGAACCATCTGAACAACCTCCCTCTCGTTTGATGATTGGAGAATGTCAGTCTGAGAAATCATTCCCGTTAACCTGTCATCCTTGTCAACAACAGGAACCCGTCTGATCTTATTATCCCGCATGAGGTTAATCACATCAGTAAGATTCATATTTAAATCGGCCATAACCACCTGAGTGGTCATGCAGTCACGGGCGGTAAGATCCATGGGGTTTTTACCTTGTCCCAAAGTTCTACAGACAATATCCCTATCGGTGATTACCCCCACCACAATTTTATGATCCATATTATTCACCAAGGGTATTTCACCGCAATTTCCTTTGATCATTAATTTTGAGATCTCCACTAAAGATGTACTCGGCGTAGCAAAGATGACATTTGAGGTCATGAGTTCACTAATTTTTCTCATAGAGGCCCCCTTTATTAAAAAAATTTTCATTTATGGCTTAGTTTTCTATTTCTTACAAAAAGTTGTAGTTGCACATCCTCTACACCATTTATATTAAAGGCCGTTTTTAACGACTCAAGTTTTTCTTCCCTGGAGTTAACCCATCCCTTAAGGTAAATAACCTTATCCTTGACTGATACCTCTACCTCAGTGAGATCTATTAACTTATTTTCCGCAAGACCTTTACTCACCTCTTCCAATAAATGATCATCCTCTTTATTATCCCTTTTTTGATAAGCCCCAAATCCATGCTCAAAATCCCTTCTGACCATACTTACTCCTCCACCAATGGAGTAATCTCGGTCAATGAAACGGGAATCATCTTCATGATTATTGATAGAAATACCGTTGTTATTATGAGGCATAGAAACACCCCCTGATAAAAAAATATCATGGTGCCAAAAATGATGAAGTTCAATTAAATTGAATCTTTAGAATTAATCAAACCAACACAATCAACCTTGTGATTCTTAAGTTATAATTAAAGATTTTAATCCTTAATGATGGTTTAGATTTAGCTTAATAAAACTCAGTAAAATAAAATGGAGGATTATGATCGCGACAAAAATTCCAAACTTAAAAAGGTTAATCGTCACTATAATGACTCCCATGGAGAAAATCTTAAAAACGATTGGTGAAAAAATAAATCTTGTGCCTAAAAAAGAAGAAACTGAAAAAGCACGTCAAAGAATGAAACAAATCTCTGATTATGGAAGGAACAAGGGTAGGGTAAATGACAAAATAAAAAAACCAATAAAAAAAGAAATCTATTCATTCAAGGGCAGTGGCCATAACGGCAAGGGAAAAGTTAATAGAGAAGCAAAAACCTTTAATCACCCAAGAAAAGGATTACCACAGGGAAGAAGTCATTAAGTCATCATCATCAACAACTTTTTGATTTTTCAGCGTTGTTATACAGCTCATACTTGAAATTCCTGGGTGAAAGTCTCACAATTAAAATTGAGATGGGGATAACTCTTTAAAAATTTCTGTTAGTTTTTCTTTTAGATCATTGGGAGAAAAAGGCTTTTGAATCACTCCTTTTGTGTGTTTATGGATCAATTCTTTCTGGCGGGGTGTTAAATCTACCCCGCCAGAAATAAAAACAAACACTGGTCCATTTCCTTTATGATTTTTTACGTACTCAAGAAGCTGAAATCCATCCATATCCGGCATCTTAATATCCGACAAAACAAGATCGGCCTCGTTGTATTTCAAATATTCTATGGCGTCTAGGCCACTTTTAACGGATACAACTTCCACCACAAGAACAGAAAGAATATAGTGGAGAAAGTCCCGAATATCGTCTTCATCATCGACAATGAGAATTCTCTTATTAAATTTTCCACTTTCATCTTTTTTAGGTGTTTTTTCAGATGAAATCATAAGTTCACTTGAAACAGGAAGGGAAATGGTAAAAGTGGTTCCTTCATGTACTCTTGTTTTCACATCAATCCTTCCTTTGTGTTCCTTGATGATATTATTTACCAAAAATAAACCTATCCCTGTTCCTCTTGTGACTTCTTTTGTAGTAAAAAAGGGATCAAAAATTTTATCCATGATTTCACCACTTATTCCTTCTCCATTATCTGTAACCGAAACTTGAACCATATCTTTGGTTGGAATCATTTCAACTCTTATCCATCTATTATCTTTTCCCATAGAAGCATCTTTGGCATTGGTCATGAGGTTCACAAGGACCTGCTGTATTCTTCCCCTGTGGCCATTGACCATGGACTGAATCCTTTTTCCATCAAATTTAATCTGAACCTGTTCTTTTAAAAATAAATCTATCATCATATCTACAGTTTCTTTCACAAGATCATAGAGATCAAAGGTGCTCATGACACCATCATCCGTTCGAGAATAGGCCTTAAGGCCTTTAACGATGTTACTTATTCTGGTGATACTTTTATTGATCTTCATCATCCTTTGTCCGCAAACTGAATCAAGACAGTGTTGATCACTTAAGTGTTTTTCCAATAAGAACAACTGGCCAGAAATGATGGCCAAAGGATTATTAATTTCATGGCCCACACCTGCCGCCAGTTGTCCGATGGAAGCAAGCCTTGCTTGATGCATGGTCAGTGAAACCTGTTTGTCTAATTCATCTTGAATCAATTTGGCGTGGATCATTTCTCCCACCACTTCAAAATAAGGTTTGAGATAATCATAAAACTCTTCACTAAAACCCTCCTTCCGATTGGCCACTCCGGCCATGGCTATAAATTTCCCTGAAAAGAAAATAGGTATTCCCATGAAAGAACGAAGTGGAGGATGCCCTTTTGGAAGCCCACCTGATTCAGGATGATGAAGAGGATCATTAGTGATCATGGGTTTTTCAGTTCTTATGACATAACCAAAAAGAGTCTTGAGGTTTTTGAAAATGAGCCCTTTAGGAGCATTTTCTTTAAAAAACTTTCTGGTCTCATCATTCCAGGAAATATCAGAAAGCCAGTAAGTCTTAAGATACCTTCCCTCCTCGCCCTCTACAATTTCACCTATAAAACCGTACTCACTTTCAGTGAGCTTTAGTATTTTGGTTAGTAAGTGTGAGAAGAATTTTTTTAAATCCGAAGCATACTCAATGTATCGGGCCCTAAGATCTGAAATCTCATAGGAAATCAATTGCTGGAGTTTCTCCTTTGTCACATCCCTATGAATTCCAACCACCTTTAGTGGATGATAGGATTCATCCCACTCGGTCACTCTCCCCTCACAACGGACCCATATCCTATGCCCTTTTTTATGTTTGTAACGCACATCCATTGAGAAAGGAATTTTCCCATGGGACTGAACGTGTTTATTAAAGTTATCCAAAAGAACAGGCAAGTCCTCCCCATGAATCAAGGCCTGCCACTCAGAGGGATGAGACTTTTTTTCAGAAGGAAGATAACCCAGTATCTCCCAAAAGCGAGGTGACATATATTCATAGTCTTCTGGGACATACCAGATCCAAAACCCCTCTGAGATGTGATCAAGAACTTGCATCATGCCTTTTTCTCGTTCACTAAGATGAGACAGATCATGGAAGGGAGGGACAAAAGAATTCATTTTTTAATCCTCATTGTTGTCCGTAAAAAAATACAGTCTCAGGACTTTTAGTCCTAAAAGTTGAATCAAAGGAGGTAGTATAAATGATTTTATGTCCCAGAGGAGGGAATGAACCTAAAGATATTCTAAAGATGTCTTGAGATGAATTGAGATTTTATTCAATAACTTTGTGCCTGACAAAAACCAGGTCCTGAGTAGAGTATTGAATTCTATCAAGCTCATCTAAAACCATCTGCATCTTTTCTTGTGAGAAATTCGGACTTCTTGCCATGATCCAAAGGTATCCTTCATCCGGTACACCAATCGCGGTCCATTCATAGTCAGGAGCGAGGGCGATCACGAGATAAGTAAAACGCAAAGGCCAGAAGGGAGAAACCTTCCAAGTGGCATTGGTCCGATGATTTGTTATCCAGGCCGTTTGTGGAATTCTCTTAAAGGGTCCTTTCAGAGACCCCTGGTTGTAGCTAAAGTCAATTTCAATCACCCTCTTCTTAGGGTTCCAAACATATTTTTCTACGGCATTAAAAACATCTTTCTCAAATGGTGTGAATCTTCCGGCGATCACATACCAGGTCCCCATGAAGCGGTGGGTGTCAACAAAATCGACAGTCTTAACCTGAGCATAGGCCCCATTGGCCATGAGAAAGAGAAGGGCAAATAATTTTATGAAAGACATGGGTAGATCCTTGAAAAGTGTAAGGACGGGTTTACCTAAGACTTGGACATTCGTCAATTCCCACAAGGAATTTCAAAAGGGTTAGAATATAATAGGTTTATGAAAAAATCCTATTACCTACTCTCCTTAACGATACCTTTGGCCATTTTCATCTCTTTTTGGCTGGGGGGGGTATTGAGTTACTTTGCTGTGGTTTATGCTTTTGTTTTTTTACCACTTCTTGAGTTCTTTCTTCCGGTATTAAAAGAAAATAAAACTCTTTCTGAAGAAGAACAAATAAAAGACCACATCTATTTTGATGTTATCCTCTGGATTATGGTTCCCGTTCAGTATGGGCTTCTTTTTTGGTTTTGCCATTTGTATGAGAATCCAGATCTTGGGATGATGGAGCGCATAGGACTTATCAGTGCGATGGGGCTTGGGTGTGGGGTTTTGGGGATAAATGCCGCTCATGAATTGGGTCATCGCTCACATCCCCTCGAGCAGGTCTTGGCGAAACTTCTTCTTACAACGTCCCTTTATTGGCATTTTTTTATTGAGCACAACAAAGGTCATCATAAAAATGTCTCCACCCCCTTAGATCCTGAAACTTCACGCTTAAATGAAAATCTTTATGCTTTTTGGTTGAGGTCAATTAAAGAGAGTTTTTTTTCGGCCTTTAAGATTGATCCCAAAGAAATGAAAAAGGCGGTGATGCTGGAGATCCTTTTTATGATTTTTCTTTATTTTTTCTTTGGAGAGAGGGCCCTTGTGGGTTTTATCCTGAGTGCCATTGTGGGAATTATTTTATTAGAATCAGTTAACTACATCGAGCACTACGGTCTCATGAGAAAAGAAACCACACCCGGTCGGTACGAGAAAGTCCTTCCCCATCACTCCTGGAACTCTGACCACCCACTGTCTCGGGCCGTGTTGTTTGAGTTATCCAGACACTCAGACCATCACTCCAATGTGGGAAGAAAATATCAGATCCTTCGCCATCATGACAGTTCACCAGAGCTACCCACTGGCTATCCAGGAATGATCCTCCTGGCCCTCATTCCGCCCCTGTGGTTTAGAGTCATGAATAAAAAGGTCCTAGAGTCCAGAGCTCCTTGAGCCCACGAAAGTTCGCGCACTCTGAAGGGCCCTTTCCTCGTTAATGATCCCAGGACAAATAAGTTTTCCCACCAAAGCCTCTTTTTTATCAGCGGTTTCACAAAGAATTTGCTTGATCTCTGAGGGAGTAAGGTCTTTATTTTCAAAAAGCATCAGAGCGGCAAGCCTTGAGACCACTGGGGCAGCAAAGCTTGTGCCACTGGAATCGTCAGTGACATCTGTATTTCCTGGGACAAACAGTTTATGAATTCCCTGGGCCGCAATAAAAACGGTAGGCCCGTAATTTGAGTGCTTCCATAACTCCCCTTTAGAATCAGTGGCCGCCACGTTTATAATATTTGGAAAGGGATAAGAACCCGGATAGGTCACTTTTTGTTTTCCCTCATTTCCTGCTGCTACCACAAAAAGGGTATCGGGGTTATTTTTTAAAGCATTACGAATGCCCGTATCAAGGGAGAGCATCTGGGATAATTTTGAGTAATTAAAACTCATGTTAATGATCCTTGCCCCCTGACTAACTTGTTCCTGAATAATTTTTGCAATGGAGAAAAGTGAGATTAAATTGTACTTACCGACAGTTAAAACAATTTTATCCGTGTCTTTTGTTAAAGCATGGGCCACTTCGGTTCCATGAAAATCAACATAAGGGTGAAAGTGACTGATCTTTTTTATACCATCAAAATCATAAGGAGAAGAGTCCTTATCTCTCAAATCAAAACCATTGATGAGAAATTTTCTTAGGTCCAATTCATTTTTCTTATTCTCTGAAACAACAGCATCATGGAGAAGTTTTTCCTCCGTTTCATAGGTGTAACGGCGCTCAATTTTATAAGCAATCGCCGGATGATTATAATCCACACCTGAATCTATGATTCCTACTTTGATCCGACGGTTCGATTCCTGAAGAATCCTGATTTTGGCGTGAAGATTTGGTTGCGACTTGTAGATTTCAGCTAAAGTTTGTGGTTCCTGATTACTGTAGTGATTTCGGTGAACAAGTCCGTCCTCATTAAGTTCAAGATAAACAAGCCTATCAGCTCTTTCACCTTTTTTATAAAATTCCGTTGGACTCATGAAAAGGCATTTTTTCATCGAAGTACTATTACCCGTGAAAGACCTAAATACCATCTGGTTGGTATTTAGAGAGGGGATGACATCAACTTTTTTAACAAAGTACATGCTAAACAAGGTATCAAAACCATTTTCTCCCCTTCTTGAGATAATCTCAATCGTATTGAACCGATGAGCTGAATCCTGTAACTCAATCTCAAGCTTCAGATTCATGGCATCGATTTTATTAATCTCTACTATTTTTTGAGATTTTATTTTTAATCCCGTTGAACTTAAATCAAGGTTAGAGATTTTTTCAGATGAATTAAGGGCACATAACTTTTTATGAAGCTCTAAAAAGGTCTGACCTGAATCGGGAAAATTTCTTTTAATGTTCCTTTCCACAAATGGATCAATAAGGGATTGGGCCTTAACTGTTGACCAGGGATTGAGGAAAAAAGAGACAAGAAGAAGTGCTATCATGTTCATGCATCTACTCGAGTGTTAAAATGTAATAAACTCCCTCAAGATTAACCCTGGACCCAATACCAAACAATGAGTATAAGAGATTTGAAAAAATATTACACACTCTGAACAAGTTATTTTTATGCGTAAAACTTACCTGTTTTACAGGATCATTCTTGATTTTTTTTGGAATTAAGAGATAAGGGGCCCCCATGCAGATAAAAGTCAGGTACCTGGATAATTTGAAGGTGGAGGCGAGTTTTGATGATTTTACCATCATCGCTGATCAACCTGTCCGCTACAAAGGGGACGGTCTCGCTCCGGGACCTTTTGACTATTTTCTCGCCTCCTCGGCCATGTGTGCGGCCTATTTTGTGAAGGTTTATTGCCTTGCCCGTAACATTTCAACCGATGATATTCGCATCATTCAAAACAACGTCATAGACCCTGAGAACCGGTATAAACAGACCTTCCAAATTGAGGTTGAACTCCCCTCTGACTTATCAGAAAAAGACCGGTCTGGGATCCTGAGCGCCATTGACCGGTGTACGGTAAAAAAAGTTATCCAACACTCCCCTGAATTTAAAATCATTCCAGTGGATGTTTTAGGAAAAGACTTAAGTCTTGTTTATGAATTTGATCTTAAAAACAAAACCACCATCAAAGGTAAGGATATTCCTCTAGAAGAAACCTTGGCTAAAATGACAAAGGTCATCTCCTCACTTGGAATTAACCTAGAGATAGCTTCCTGGAGAAACCTTGTCCCCCATGTCTGGTCTGTGCATTTAAGAGACGCTGATTGCCCCATGAATTTTACCAACGGCAAAGGGGCCACCCAGCATTCTGCTCTTTGCTCCGCCTTGGGTGAGTTCATTGAAAGGTTAAGCAGTAATTATTTTTATAGTGATTTTTATCTAGGACAGGAAATTTCACAAAGTGAATTTGTTCATTATCCAAATGAGTGCTGGTTTAAGGTCTCTTCCAACACGACTCTTCCAGAGGGTCTCATGGATGAGAATTTTTTAAGGATCTATAATGGTGAGGGTGAACTTAAGTCCCATCATTTAGTGGATAACAATTCAGGAAATACCAATAGAGGAATATGCGCACTTCCTTTTATCCGCCAGTCTGACCAAAAAGTTGTCTATATACCCGTAAATCTCATCGGAAATCACTTCGCAAGTAATGGCATGAGTGCCGGAAATACGCTCTTTGAAGCAAGAGTTCAGTGCCTGTCGGAAATATTTGAACGGGCGGTTAAAAATCACATCATCATAAACGAGATCACTCTCCCGGACGTTCCAGAAAGGGTACTGGAAAAGTTTCCACAGATTCGAGAGGGCATAGAAAAACTCACCCAAGAGGGATTCCCGATCCTCATCAAAGATGCATCCTTAGGTGGGCGGTATCCTGTCATGTGTGTGACTCTTAAGAATCCTCGCACCGGTGGTGCCTATGCCTCCTTTGGAGCACACCCTATTTTTGAAGTGGCCTTAGAGAGGGCCCTTACGGAGCTTCTTCAGGGAAGGAGTTTTGAGGGGCTAAAAGATATGCCGGCCCCCACATTTAATGACCTTGCGGTGAAAGATCATAACAACATCGTGGACCACTTCATTGACTCAACGGGAGTCATTTCCTGGAAGTTTTTTAGTAACAGGCCCGATTTTGAATTTGTAGAATGGGATTTTTCAGGAACGACAGAAGAGGAATTTCATCACCTGATGAATATTTTAAAGAGTCTTGAAAAAGAAGTTTATATCGCTGACTTTAATGACTTAGGGGCCAGTGCCTGCCGGATTTTAGTTCCCGGTTACTCAGAGATTTATCCACCGGAAGAGCTTATCTGGAATAATAGTAACGAGGCCATCAGATACCGCTCTAGCATTTTAAATCTTCATCGTTTAAGTGATGAAGAACTTTATGAGCTTCTGGATATTCTCCATGAAAGTGAGCACGATGACTTTTACAGAATTTCTGAACTCATCGGTGTGACCTTTGAAGAAAGCACTCCCTGGGGTCAGCTCGTTATTTCAGAGTTAAAGGGCCTTATTCACCTGGCCCTAAAAAACTTTGAAGAGGCCAAAGATCTTTTTGAAATTATCTTAAGTTTCAACAGTCATTCCTTTGAAAGAAAAAATTACTACCGTACCTTAAAAACAGTCCTGGATATCTGCACTCATGAAACTCTAGAAATGGATGATTACGTAGAAAGTCTTAAAAGAATGTATGGAGACAAGGATGTGGATCTGGCGTTTAAGTCTCTTTCCGGGGAAATACGCTTTCATGGCCTAGAAGAAACAGATCTTAACCTAAAAGGACTTCATAAGCATCTAAGACTCATTGAAAGTTACAAAAAGATTAAGGCCAAAAGACAAGAAAACAGATAACCAATTTTATCAGTTCACTATACTTTACAAAAACTTAACATCCAGAGTTTTCTAAAGCCTTCAAAATAAGAGAATCACTCTAATTTTTGAGACGCTATAGATGAACAACATTCAGATTTTAGGCATTCCATTTGACTTTGGACAAGAGCATATTGGAGTAAGACTTCCTTACAGTTATTTAAAAGATAGGCATTTCATCAATAGACTTCGTCCTTCCTGTAACATTATTGATCACCAGGAACTTCCTCTCCCCTTCAAATTAAAAGAAAAAAATGAAATGAAAAATAGTCTCATCAAAAATCATGAGCTTTGCTCTCTTGCAAACCGAGACATCAGTGATTTCATTAAAAGTCTTGATCTTAAAGAGAGTTTCCTCCTTAACATCGGGGGTGACCACGGTTTTGGATTAGGCTCAATTCATGGTCTTCTCCATCACCATAAAGATATGATCGTGGTCTGGGCCGATGCCCATGGGGATGTGAATACTCCTGAGTCCTCCTTAAGCCACAATTTTCATGGGATGCCGCTCTCATTTCTTCTCGGACTCGCAAGAGATAAACATTTTAACTGGATCACTCATGGCCTTATCCCTAAAGACCTAATCCTCTTTGGAACAAGGGACTTAGATGAATCAGAAAAATTTATTATTCAAAAACTGGGCATTCAGCACTTTTCAGCAAAAGAAATTAACCGCTTTGGCCACAAGTCCCTTTTAGAGTCAGCGATTCAAAAAATAGACCCCTATGGAACGAGACCCATTCACTTAAGCCTTGATGTGGATGTCTTTGACCCTGAAGACATGACATGCACAGGTACCAAAGTAAAAGAAGGTCCTTTTAGAGAAGAAATTTTTGGAATGGGGACATTTTTAGGAGAAACAGGTCGTCTTAAAAGTATGGACATTGCAGAATTTAATCCCCTTTTTGGTACCGAGGAAGAAGGAGAGCGATCTTCTGAATTAATCATTTCTTTCCTCGAGAGTGTATTGGGAGCACTCTTAATGAAAAAAGATAAACCAACAAGAGACTACCTGAAAAGGCATGATTCTAAATCCGAACTTCAAATCTGAAATTTCAGAAAAATCTTCTTAACCCTAATGAAAAAATTCCCATTGTGGTACTAGGTTCATCAGTTATTTTCGCATCACCATTAACAGTAATTGTTTGAGAGTCGCTGAAGTTCCACGAGTAACTTGTATAATCAATAAGAAATTCAGTAGAGGGACTCAAATCAAAATTAAAACCAAAACCAAAATAACCACCGGATCCAGAATTTTTTCCTCCTCCTGGAGAAGTGGAAAAAGTGGTACTACTTGGACCTTGAGTGTAGGTCACTTTGTCATTACCCGTACCAAAGCCTATTTTTATATCAAAAAAAGAAAGAGTCCAACGTAGACCACCACCCAAAAAAAATGAACGATGTTTTTCTTTATAGAAGTCATTGTAATTAACTTCAGATGTTCCAAAACTTGTATACAATGCTTCTAATGAAAAAACTCCCCACTTATAGCCAGCTACAAGTGAGCCGCCTGTACCAAGCGTTTCCCATTCCTCATCTTTCTCTTTTACGATAGTGGGAGCAGTGTCAATATTTGCACCAAAGGCCCTTCCAATGTATAAACTTACAAAAGGTTTATTATTCTGTTTTCCATTATTTTTTGCCCAACAGGGTGTTAAATTGAAGATCAGAAATAACAAAGAAAATATCAGTCGGTTCATATTACGCTCCCTCAATTAAAACATTTTATAACCAATTGGGATTTTTATGAGAGTAGTAATATTTGCCGGAAGTTAATCATCATCATTTTAAGTAGCTAGGAGAATGAGGCACAGGCCACATTCAGGGCCGATAAATCAAAATCGTAAGGGATAAGAACATCTCTTTGATCTTTTAAAATGATCTTTTTTGAATTGTGATCCCCAATTTCTGTAATGTAGGAATGACTAAGGATATTTTCTGACAAATTTAAAAGAAATGTGGCGTTTAAACTTCCGGGAAGATTTTGTTTAAACGCTTCTTCCTTTGTGAGCACCAAAGAGTCTTTTGCGCACCTCTGTCTAGCATCTTTTGGGGACTCGATAAAAAAACCATAGCTTTTATTTTTAGCTAATCCTTCAGAGTTTAATAAATCAGACCAAAAAAGACGGACTTTTAACTGAGGTGGCCCCATGCACTCAAGAAGTCTATACTGCTGATACTCTCGGAGGACTTTCTTTTGGTTTTCGGGGTCTTTACTTTGACAACCTCGGACTATCTTAAATTCATTATCAGCGCGCTGAAAAAGAGTTCCCGTTTTATCAACCTCTTTAGAGATTTCAATTTTAAGAGGCTTGTGGTCACACAAAACACTGCGATACCCACCTCTGACTGAAATCTTGACTGGAATATTTTTATCCCTTCCCTTGTCTATCAATAAATCACCATCATAAAGTTTCGTTTTACTTTTAGGGTTATTGGGATTTTTCTTAGGATCAAAAAATTCAGACTTCAATTTTAGCTTCAACACCTCCTCAGACTGGAAAAGGGGAATGTTGGTTGGTATCTGACAATCGACTGGTTCAAAGGATGTTGTATTTAATTGAGAGCAATAGGGAAAAGTGAGGAAAGTGAGTAAGACATCGGAGAGAAAGATAACCATATTAAAATATAATAAAACTTCCCCATAGACTCTCCGGATGAACTCACAAAAAAAGTATTTCGGAAGAAGTTCCACTCATCTTAAGACTTAAAATAGGACTAAAAAAATTCATCTATTTTTCCGATACGCATTTTATGATGAAAGTTTTGGTCTTATTGGTACTCATGCATTCTTATTTCTTAATGGGGAACACTGACCTTTGTCCCCCGGATATTTCAAGCCTAAGGGACGAAGACATCATCACAAACGAAGACCGACTTTTTTGCTCACCTCCAGGAGTCCTAAAAAATCAGGATCTAAAACCCGAAGACCTGCCGGATAATGGCTCTGTCTGGAGGGTGGGGAACAGACGCTGGTCGGATGATTGGGAAAAAAAGTACCAAGACTGGGTGAGAGAAAATGTGAGGGAGGATTTTTTTCAACAAATTAATCTTGCCACCGACTGCGCTGATGCGGCCCTGGCCATAAGGGCCATTTTCTCGCGGATCCATCATCTTCCTGCCTCTTTTAACGGAGTAAGTTTTAGTAACTTTCAAAAAGATTATCAAAAATATGGAACAGTAGAAAAATGGGATCAAAAGAATTGGCAAGAGAGTTTTAAAAAGGACCCCCGTTTCCGAACCGCATTAAGGGATTGGATGAATGGAACCGGTACCGTCAATATTTCCCGGGATACATACCAAATTGAGCTCATCGACAAAAAAGAAAAAACACTCTCAAAGTGCCTGGCCCCTGGAAGTGTTTTTCTCATGGAGGGACATACTGAATTTCTTACCATTGACTCTGACTCTTTTTTCCCTTTTAGGATTAGTTCATCCACAATGCCAGCAGAAGTGAGACCACTTTCAGAGAGAATATTTGATGAGTTTCACTTATCACCTCAAAAAAATGGTAACCCCAATCTTGGATGGCTCGGGTGGAACTGGGTCGTGAACTGCTCAGGTACCATCACCAAAATTCCTGACCAAAAAATGCCCTACTACTCCAATGAACAAAACCAAAAAGATTTTGAAAAAAAATTAGAAGAACTTAGCATCAGAGGCCCCAACCACTACTATCAAAAGGCCTTAAATCTCTCCCCCGAAGAAGTTAAAAAGAGACTCGTTCTAGAAGTTGAGGAAATGATTAATAAATTAGACCATGAAATTAAGCAGAGAGAAATCATGGTTAAAAATGGCCGTATCGCCTGCGAAAAACTAAGTATCACAAATGCTACTGATTGTTTTATCTCAAAATCTCCCCCAACCTATCACCTCGACAGTCAGGGGAACTTATTTTACCGAGCTTCTGATGATGTGTTCGAGAGATTTTCTGAATGCAGCTACCATGACCCCAATGAACCAAACGCTCACCCAGAGGAGGTCTGTAATAACCAGGTAGAAACCATGAATTATGAGAGTTTCTTGCGTCCTTTAAACCAGACACTAGGGAGCTTGTATCACACGCACTCAACCCCCAACAGGGATAGAAGGCTTAAGGAGCGGATGATTAAGCTTGAATTTTTTGTGCATCAAACCGGTTATGACTATGACAAGTTTAAGCTCACCCTCTTGGATAAATTCGTGGAAGCAGGCTCAAAAAAAATTTCCTATTATCATCTTTTACAGATGGATTCATTATCTCCTCAGCCCTGGGATTCTGAGGAAATGAGGTGGGGAAGCTTTAATATGAAGTACTTGAAATGGAAATTTGAAACAAACAACGTAGATTTACTAAAACTCTATGAAGGGGCAAAAAAAAATCCTGAGGAACTTGAGATTATTAAAAAAGAAAATCCTGTTTTTTTTAAAGAAATGGGGGTTTTTGAAGAGTACTTCAGGGAGGGGAAATAATGGAACAATATCTTAAATTTATCATAGCAGCTCTTATTGTTATTGGATCTGGGGTGATCATAAGTAGTATTTTTATCATCATCACTGCCTATAATAGTCTTATCTCGTTGAGAGAAGAAATTAAAAAGTCATGGGCCAATATTGATGTCATCCTGAAACAGAGGTTTGATGAAATTCCACAAATTATTACCATTTGCCAGCAATACATCGAATTAGAAAGTGAAATGGTTGAAAAAGTCATGAATTCGCGCCTTAATATGATTCAAGGAAGAAGTCTCAAAGAGAAAGCAATCTCATCCAATGAAATGAGTTCGTTTGTAAATGGACTTATCTCTCTGGGAGAATCCTATCCAGATTTAAAATCAAACAACAACTTCATGCAAATCCAAGAAAGATTATCCTCCCTTGAAGAAGCCCTCGCCGACCGAAGAGAACTCTACAATGATACAACAACCATCTACAATACACGTATCCAGCAGTTTCCCTACTTATTTATAGCGAGGATGATTAGGATGACGAGTAAAGAACTATTCCAGATCCCAAAGGAAGAGAAGGTTCTTCCCAAGCTAAATATTCTTAAACAAAAGAGTCATTAAGATGAAAAATGACCTTACTGCCTTTGGTATTGCTTGTGTCTTTTTTGGAGGTAAGCTTTTCTTCCAGAGTTTCAAAAAGTTTAAGAGGCTTCAGATTATTCAGAATACACCTAAGTCTAAGATTAATTCAGCTGCCCTGGGAAACAAAGTGGAGATCCACGGTAAAATACATGGTGAAAAAGATCATCAAACCCTCTCTCCACTTACACGGTCAATTTGTGTCAATTATGTCTGGGCCATTGACGAAATTCATCGATCTAAAAGTAAAAATGGGCATACTGTAAATTATATAAGAATATTCACCTACTTTTCGAATCCTTTTTTTTATATCACTGATGAAAGCAAGGAAATTGCAGCGGTGGATTTTTCTAGCTGTGAATTTCACGGCGAAGAGTGGCATTTTTCTCAAAACTTTCACTCTCACGACCTAGGTAAACTGCCTGCGAAAGTTAAAGAAATTCTATTAACCAAAGGGATTATTGAAGAAACTAAAAAAACTTTCCTTCCAAGTGATGAATACCGCATAAGTGAAATGATTCTTCCCCCTGAAAAAAAAATTTATGTTATAGGTACGGCAAAGGATGTACCCAAGATTGAAAAACCTATTATAGACGATCATCAAAAAGGTTATGGCAATTATGAAATAGATTCCACTCATCTAGATAGATCAATTTTGGAAGGTGAGGAAAAAGATCACTGTGATATTTCAAAATTCGATGATAACCGTAATCTTGTCCTGGATGAATTTAAAAATAAAAATCTTCAAAAGAACAAAGAACTAAGAGTTCAAACTGAACTTAAAGAAAGTCTTAAAATTGACTGTCTCACTAAAGCAAGATTTCTTCTGTGCAAATCAAAATTTGAAGATTTAATTTTCAATCTAGGAAAAGTTTTTGTGTCATTCGAATCTGAAGAAAAAATAAAAAAAAGTTTTAGTTTCTGGATCAAACTTGGATTTTTCGGAGGGCCCATCTTAATAACAATAGGGATATTGATTCTAATCGATAGTAAAATGAAATAAAATCCCATTTTCCTAAAAACGTTTAAACCTTTATGGATTTTTCATCATCATATCCTCAAAAACGCTCAGACCAGCTTTTGCCCCCTCCCCCATGGCCACAACAATTTGCTTGAAAGGTACATTGGTGACATCCCCTGCCCCATAGATGCCTTTTTTTGAGGTACGGCACTTGTGGTCTATTTTTATTTCTCCTTGGGAAGTCATCTCAACGACTCCCTTAAGAAATTGAGAATTTGGGATGAGACCAATTTGAATAAAAATGCCCTCTAAATCAACCTTTCTTATCTCCTGGGACTTTTGCATCTGAAGGACTATCCCCTCAACTCTTTTTCCATCACCAATAATCTCCAGGGCCTTTCCTTCTGTGATGACCGTAACGTTTGGAAGACTCATTAGTTTTTCCACCAACACCTTATCAGCACGAAGCTCTGAGGCGTATTCAATGAGAACAACCTCTTTCACCAGTTGTGATAAATCAATCGCCGCCTCAACCCCAGAATTTCCTCCTCCGATAACCGCTACTTTTTTCCCCTTAAAATAAGGGCCGTCGCAGTGGGGACAAAAAGCAACACCCCTTCCGAGGTACTCCTTTTCTCCAGGGATCCTAAGCTCCCTCCACTTCGCTCCACTTGCCACAATCAGTGACTTCGCCCTCAACTCTTCCCCGCTTTGAAGCCTTATTTTTTTGACCACCCCATCATCCACACTTTCCACCTTCCGGTGTTCAAAGATCTTTATCGGGTACTGACTCATGTGCTCCGCTAATTTTTGGGAAAGCTCTTTTCCCTCGGTATAAACCACAGACACAAGATTCTCGATACCCTTGGTGTCTCTGACTTGTCCTCCGATTTTATCAGCAATAATCGCTGTCTTAAGTCCCTTCCTTGCGGTGTAGATGGCCGAAGAGGCACCAGCAGGCCCTGCGCCGATGATGACCACATCATAGTCCCCCAAATCCTGTGCTTCACTAACCTCAATTGAGTTTGAACCAAAATGGTTTTCTAGTTTAACAAGAAGATCTACAAGATCAATTTTTCCTGAATGGAGGAGTTTTCCCTGAGAGACGATAGAAGGGACTCCCTGGATGCCAAGACTAAAGACCTCCTCCTGTACATAAGACCCATCAATCATCTGGTGGTGAAAATCTTCATGGAGGGAGGCCATAAGGTTCAGGATTTGAACAACCTCAGGGCAATTCTCACAACTAAGTGACACATAGGTCTTTAGCCTCATGGGACCCTTTAAATTTTTTATCCTTCTTATGATCCTTTCATCAGGAAATTTTCCTTTTCCATCAAGGTTAAGGATGGAGAGAATAAGGGAGCTAAACTCATGACCTGTGGGGATTCCTTTAAAAGAAATCCCCGTTTCAACCCCGTTTCGAAGAATCATAAATTCCGGAATATCACTCCTCACTTCATGAAACTTAACCTCAATCATGTGACTCGTAGACTTCACCTCATGAAGAAGTTCCAAAAGATCTTTTTGGTCTTCATGAGTTGAATCACTCACCCGGAAGGTGATGTTACTTTGAAGTTTTAAAAACAGGGCGGATAGTTCCTCGATAAGGTCATGGTCTAGCATAAAAATTCCTTTTTAAATTAAATCTTTCCCACAAGATCTAATCCAGGTTTTAGTGTTTTCTCTCCTGGTCTCCACTTAGCAGGACAAACTTCATTGGGGTGAGTCGCCACAAAAATCGCTGCTTGAGTTTTTCGAAGAAGTTCATCTGCATTTCTTCCAATGCCGTTATCATGAATCTCTGCAATTTTAATGAGCCCTTCAGGATTTATCAGAAAAGATCCTCGGTAAGAAAGACCAGCTTCATCAATATAAACTCCAAAAGAGCGGCCTAAGTGTCCCGTAGGGTCGGCGATCATGGGGAAATTGATTTTTTTAATAGTCTCTGAAGTGTCATGCCAGGCCTTATGAGTAAAATGGGTGTCTGAGCTTATGGAGTAAACTTCAACTCCCAAGGCCTTGAAGGCATCGTACTTTTGGGCCATGTCTCCTAATTCAGTGGGACACACAAAGGTAAAATCTGCAGGATAAAAAAAGAAAATGGACCACTTATCTTTAAGATTCTCCTGAGTTAGGGTGATAAACTTTTGATTGTGATAGGCCTCAACTTTAAAGTCTACGACTTGGGTATTAATGATTGTTTTCACAGATGCTCCTTAAGTAAGTTAATTCATGGATTGAAGGTTTCATCCTTCGTTATGGGTATTCTCGCTTAAAACTAAATCTATGTTAAATTGATTGAATTAATGATATGATCGATTTTATCAATCAGATTAAAAAGGAGCGAAAATGCTTCGTTTTTCCCTCACGCAAATTGAATACGTCCTCTCTGTTGCCCAGCACCGCCATTTTGCCAAGGCCGCAGCCGCCTGCCATATTGGACAACCTACCCTCAGTATGCAGATCCAAAAACTTGAGGAGGATTTAGGAGTCGTCTTATTTGACCGAACTAAAAAACCCATCCTCCTGACCCCCATGGGTGAGAAGTTGATCCCACAGATGCAGCTTCTTATCTTTGAATCTAAAAAAATTGAGGAGATGATTAAAATCAATCAGAGTGAAAAATTAACTGGAGAACTTCGTCTTGGGATTATCCCCACCATCACTCCTTACCTTTTACCACGGCTTATGAGTTCAATGACAAAACACTTTAAGGACATAAAGCTTATCATTTCTGAGCTTCAGACGGATAAAGTGATTAAGGCCCTGGAAGATGATGAACTAGATGTGGGGCTTCTTTCTACTCCTTTAAAGCTTCCAAGGATTCATGAGTATCCCCTTTTTTATGAGCCCTTTTACCTCCTTTGCCGAAAAGATCATGCCCTCACAAAAAAAAGAAAAGTTAACCATCATGATCTCACAGGTGAGGATCTCTGGCTCTTAGAGGAGGGGCACTGTTTGAGGCATCAGGTGCTGGATATTTGTTCAATAAAAAAGAATCGAAAAGAATCTAGGCAGTTTTTTTTTGGAGGAGGAAGCCTTGAAACGTTAAAAAACCTTGTGGAAATGAATGGGGGTATGACGTTAGTCCCTAAACTCTCACTAGATAAGATTTCAGCAAACACTGTCATTAAAGAATTTGAAAGACCTATTCCAGCAAGAGAGGTGGGACTTGTTTACCGGCGGGAGCACTATAAACTTGAACTCATTGAGGCCCTAGGAGAAGCAATCCTCTTATCTATACCCCAAGATTTAAAAAAACTAAGACCAAAGGATCTGGATGTGTTGCCGGTTAAAAGTTAGGTTTTTAAAAGAAGATCAGCTCTCCTATGCCTAACTTTAGGAAGGCCTCTATTAACCCCTCCACCACGGAAATAATGTATTTGGGCACTCAAATGGTTAGATGTAAATAAGGTTAATATTGCCCCTTCTTAAGAAATTGAGGCCAATCTTGAAAAGATGCTCGAATTTGTGACACAGGAAGGTAAATAAAAGCACCTACAGAATTTGTCTAATTCAAGTTGGGACAAAACTTTGATAGAGTATACTCTATGAAAAAATTATTTTTATTCGTTATTTTTCTGTCTACTATCTCTTTAACATTTGCATCAGTGACTTGCGAAATCGATTACCTGAAATTTTGTGAGCACCAGGATCCACGTATTCCAAATATGTGTCCTAAAGTTTTAGGTCATCATTTAAAAAAAACTTGTGTAGTTACAAACTCTCAAGCCGAAACAATTCGTAGAAAATGCTCAAAAGAACTAAAAGATATCTGCCGGATAGCGGCCGGTGACGAATTTTTAAGTCAGTACGTTTGTCTCACGAATCCGGAGAAATGGGAGAAGTTTAATACCGATTGTTTGGGGTCTTTGGTGAAGAGAAATCATCATCAATAACAAGCAAAAACTTCCTGATAAAATCTGCGCCTCCTGCGGACGACCCATGGAGTGGAGAAAGGCATGGGAAAAAAACTGGGACTCCATGCGATACTGCTCTGACTCCTGCAGGCGTCACAAATTAGATAAGAACTCTATTCATATTCGTGAGGCGATTCTTTTACTGACTAAAAAGTCTGCCCCTTCAAGGCCTGTTACCCAAGAAGACATCGTAAAATATCTTTGGCCTCATGAAGGAATGACTCGACTAGAAGAAGTCAGGAGAATTGCTCGTATACTTCACACAGAAAAACTGATCACAATCATTCAAAATGGTAGACCTATTTCAGATCTTAACTTCAAAGGTCCTGTTCAATTTCGCTCAGTTTAGTTTCTACTTACTTTCCAAGGAAAACTAGAATCAAACTTGCAGCAATAATCTGACTCTCAAAGATGAACTTCTTTTTTTATCAAAATGAGGTTGTATTTAATCACCACCAACATGATCTTATACAAGTTGCTATAGACTCAAAGGATGATATACAAAAAATTAAAAAGAAGAAAATCCAATCATTGAGCATCTTTTTGGAGGCTTTGGATGAAAAGACATTTTTAATACTGTGATTGTTAAGAGATAAAATGGTTATCTTTTTTTACGGAGTGAATTCGATAAAACCAAAACAAATAACTTAGAACGTTAAACTGGCCTGGTTTGACTGTCCGGTGCGCTATATCATGAAATATTAATGCCTTTTCTAGAATGCTACCTTTTTTTTCTTTCTTTAATCTATGACTTATTTTAGTCCGCTTTCTTACTAAATCTTGTTAAGTTCTATTTATGAAAAATCAATCCAATGAACTCCATTTGCTTTTGAAGACTCATATGCCTTTTGGTAAGTATCAGGGGCGTCCTCTTATTGATCTACCGGAAGATTATGTTGTTTGGTTTCAGGCCAAAGGTTTTCCTGAAGGGCAGTTGGGACATTTACTTGGTCTTTTGTATGAAATAAAACTCAACGGGCTTGAAGGTATGGTTAGGAAATTAGAGGCTTAAATGAGAGAGCAGAAACTACTAAAAATTCTCAAAGAAACTTTTGGGTATACCACTTTTCGTTTTGAACAACATAAAATCATTAATGCCGTTTTAGATGGTAAAGACACTCTGGCCATTATGCCTACAGGTGGAGGTAAATCTCTTTGTTACCAAATCCCGGCACTTTATCTAAATGGGGTGACGCTGGTTGTTTCTCCCCTTATTTCTTTGATGCAAGACCAGGTCATGAATCTAATGGAAGTTGGAGTTAAGGCGGTTTTCCTCAACTCTTCTCTTAGCTACCAAGACGCGCAAAAAACAAAAGAAAAAATAAAAAAAGGAAAAGTTAAACTCGTTTATGTATCCCCCGAAGGAATTCTTTCTGGGCATTTAGCAGATTTTTTTAAAGAAGTTGAGATTTCACTTATTGCCATTGATGAAGCTCACTGCGTTTCCCAGTGGGGGCATGAGTTCAGAAAAGACTATACGAGGCTTGGTGAATTGAAAGATTTGTTTCCTGATGTTCCGCTCATAGCATTAACGGCCACTGCTGACGCTAAGACAAGGACTGATATTAGCGAGCAATTAAGAATGAAATCGCCAGAAGTATTTATTTCCTCTTTCGATCGACCAAATATTAATTATATGATTCAGGACCGAGAGGATGAACTAAAGCAGCTTGATAAATTTATTAAAACTTATCATCCCAATGATACAGGGATTGTTTATTGTCTCTCTAGAGACAAGGTTGAAAGAGTTGCGGTTGCTCTTAAAAAAATTGGCCACCCAGCGGTTCCATATCATGCCGGCCTTTCTAAAGAAGAAAGAACCCAAAATCAAGAACGTTTCAATGTCGATGAGAGAATTATTGTCGTTGCTACAATTGCCTTTGGAATGGGAATAGATCGTCCTGATGTCCGTTTTGTAGCTCACTTGGATTTACCGAAAAGTATTGAAAGTTATTATCAGGAAACAGGCCGGGCAGGCCGTGATGGTTTGCCTTCAACGGCGTGGATGATTTATGGATTACAAGATGTCGTTAAGCTCTCACAAATGCTGGCGACAACAATGGCCGATGAAAGCTACAAAAAAGTCGCAAGGCACAAGCTTGATTGCATGCTTGCACTCTGCGAAGCCGCTAGTTGCCGCCGCCAATTTCTTCTCGCGTATTTTGGTGAAACAGGGAAAGAGAACTGCAATTATTGTGATACCTGTCTCTCCCCACCAGTTGTTTGGGATGCCACTGTGGATGCACAAAAAATTATGTCTGCAATTTATCGAACCCAGCAGATCTATGGAGCAGGTCATGTGATTGATGTGATTCGTGGTAGTAAAAGTTCTAAAGTCCTTGAGAGAAAACATGACGAGCTCTCAGTTTTTGGGATCGGCAAGGATAGGCCAAGAGAGCATTGGGATATTATCCTTAGACAATTAATGAATCTAAATTATGTCTCCATCAAAGACTGGGAATACCGCAGTCTTTGCTTGAATAAAAAGTCCCTCGAGATTTTGAAGGGGGGACAAAAACTAGAATTAAGAAAACAAAAGATAGTTATCAAAAAGTCAGATAAAAAAGAGACTTCTAAGACAAGAGAAGTGAAACATGATCACCACGATCTCTTTTCGGCGCTCCGTGATTTAAGAAACAATCTCGCAAAAGAAAAGAAGCTACCTTCCTATATTATTTTTAACGACAAATCGCTCCATGACATGTGTCGTCTTATGCCTCGCAATGGTGATGAATTCCTCATGGTTCATGGAGTTGGTCAAAATAAGCTTGAGTATTACGGGGATTTATTTTTAAAGGTCATCCAAGAGTTTAGTAGAAATCAGCCCAAAAGGGACGGAATTGGTCGGACTTAAAATCATTAAGGAACTTCCATGAAAATTCAGGTAAGATACGAACTAGTTTTATTTACAACCCTTAATCAATTAATATGAAGCTATGAAAAGTTTAAAAGATCAATTACTCCAAGCTGGCCTTCGTCCAACCCAAAGCCCTAAGGCCGCAAATGAACGTGAGCACATTAAGAAGAAGCAGATTACTGAAGCAGTAATCCATCAGGAACAAAGAAACTTCTGTGAAGAATGTCAGCAGGTATACCCCGACGTGGAACTTTATCATCACAGAAACCCCACGACTGAAGCTGAGTGGATATGTGTAAAATGCGCCGATCGTTTAAAAATCCCGGATAGTTTCCGACAAACAGCCCAGAGTGATACATCCATCAAAAAAATGTTTCGTAGAGAACATGGAGCGACTAGAAGTTCCTCTGAGTTTAAAACTCCCTCTCATAGTGCTAAACCACGCGGACCTATTAATGGGAATCGCTAAGATTGAAATTCAAAATACTCATCAATCGCCATACCGACTGCGAAACTGGAACTGAGTACCTATATGTCAAAGTGTGTCTGTCGGAGAAAATAAGTATCATTTAAAAATTATAAAAAGAGATAGTGCTTCTTATGGATCGCAAGATGAATCTTACATGTATTGATGGAAGGTTCTACCTCTTTCCGGTCCCTGTACTGAAAGAAAGAAAATATCTTATCTCTTGTTCTTCTAAAGATGAGGCAGATCTTATTTCTGAAGCTATTATCTGCAAGAAGGTTCAGCATCCGGATCTTATTACTGAAGATTTTATTTTTCTGACGTATCATACAGATAAACGCACCAAAATATTCTATTTAAATCCGAAAATAAAATTATAAAAAAAGATGCTGAAATCTAACCATGCTGGCCATGGCATCGAGATGAAAAAGAGTGATCTGCTTTTTAACTTTAACTTACTTAAGCTCAATCAGTATTTCATTCCTTCGAAAGAATGGGTGTTTTATTTTTACTGTCCGTAAAACCATTAAATCACGAGAAAAATGGAATTATGCTCCTAGCAAACAATGTGAAGTTAAGGCAGCAATACTGCCTTAGAATTGACTTGTCTTTAATGACAGATAGGCCTTAGTCTTTCTTGAAAACTATTTATTCCCGTGAACTACAGTACAGAAAGAATTGTAGATAATAGAAACAAAAGTCTCTCTGTCCACAGTGCTGATTTCAGTAATACCTCCATCCTTTGCAGCATGATAAATCGATTCATTGTTTGTTAAAGGAATAAGGAAAAGAATATTGCGGCTACAGGATTCACCTTTTACATTACCAACCTTATTGCTTGTGGCAGTAATAGGACGGTGGCTTGAACAGCTAACTAGAAACAAAGAAGAAACTAACATCAACATGGCAAATTTCATCTAAAATCCTTTTTATGTGAAAGTTTGTTATCATTATACTGTGAAACATTTTTTTTGGTAGCTCTATTGATGCCTTTTGTTATTACCCCCCCCAATTGAACTAGACACCTCCAACCTCAGGAGAGTCTATGCAAATATTAAAAATGATTATTGATATTTAGCCCAAATTTAAAACAATCGTTTACTCTTTTCATATGGATACATCGTTTAAAATATTGGCCTCATCCTTGCCTATTCTTCCTCGTTAATAAGTGACCATTTGGTTACAAATTTATGGAGGGAAAAATATGAAAAAAACAAATTTGGGAGTAGTTTTTGGACTAGTGCTACCTTTAGCAAGTTGTTCGATGATGAAGTCCAGGCCAACTGAAAATCAGAAAGTTTCTAATAATCAGGTTCAAACAGAAAGTAGAGATAGGGAAGCTTTTGAAAAAGCAGCAAACTTAACTGGTGGTTGGCCAGAAAGCTCGGTGAATGCTGCAAAAGAAATCATTTCTAAATACGGCGAGCCTTCAGAGAGAACAACTGATTCTCTCATATGGAGAAATATTGCCCCATTTAAAAAAATTGTTGTGCATAAAGAGGTTTACTCACATCGCTTTCCTCTTCTTCATCAAAACTCACTTGAACATGTCGTAGATTATCGAGCACCTGTTTCAAAGATCGATGATGTTTGGCAGTATAACGGATCCATTGTTCTAGATAGGACGAAGGGAGAAATGTCATCCTTTGCAGAAAATGAAAGCATGAATATTCTTGCTCTAAACCTTGCTCATCAGGTTATGACTGGCAAAATGGGTCACGAAGTCGCCCGTGTCACATATGGCAAGGAAACAATGAATTATCTTAATGGCAAAAAAACCGCTAATACAACAGTGTTAAATTTTGGGAATCAATTTCAGACTGCAGACCAGGGTGAATCAATTACAAATAAGATCCAATGGGTAGGAGATCCGGCTCTTCAAAAAAAAGGACCGACCCAAACTCAAAGGATAAAACAAGCACAAGAAGAGAATTAAAAAATTAATGTAAAATAATCGTAAAAATATTTTATTAATTCAACAGGGCCAATTTAATAAGCTCTGTTGAATTATTCATCTAACGGTAATTTAGTCACCAAAAAATTTGAATTATAAATTACTCCATAGCAATAGACGGTTTAGATGAGGATTGAAATAAGGCGTATTGCTCCCCCAAAAAACCTTCAATAATATTTTTTCTTAGGTACTGTAATTTAAAGAAGGAGATTTTATGGCCAATATTTCTATAAATTCTGAAAATTTAAATCCTATTGAGTTTCAAGGAAATACTCATGCTCTAATAAGCTTTAGGGCCATTGCTGCCGGTCTCTTGCTTACTATGTTCGTAATGATTGGTCTTACCGGTCTCGGCTTAGCTTTCGGTGGAATTAGCATGGATGAGGAAACCACTGTGCGGGGTGTGGGTATGTTCAGTGGTATTTGGTTTATTGCATCTGTTTTTATTTCTCTTTTTCTTGGTTCTTACTTTGCATCCAGAGTTTCAAAATTTCGTATGGGACGAGTTGGTTCAGTTCAAGGATTGGTTATTGCATCACTTTTTTTGGTTTTTTTTCTTTACCAACTAGTATCCGCCTTAGGAACAGCAGGTCTAGCAGTTGGATCCCTCTTGGGTAAAACTGGTCGAGTTATAGCATTAAGTGCCCAAAAGATGGAAAATTATCCAGCTGTTAGAAATACCATTAGTCATTTGTCTGAAGATGCTCTTGGAGATTTGAATCTTCGATCTGGATTGCAGGTTGTTGCAGAGGGGATCGGTTCAAGAATTTTGAGAGGTAATACTGAAGGTGCAAAAAACTACCTTGCACGTGAGGCGGGTATTACACCCACAGAGGCAGATGCAAGAATTGCACAAATGAAGGCCAAGGTAGATGAGTATGTTTCTAATGCAAAAGAAGCAACTGCAACTGCCTTAAGGTCCACCGGTTGGACTCTTTTCTTCCTGGTTGTGCTTGGTGGCCTTGCTGGAATACTTGGTGGAGGTTTAGGTTCTGTAGTGAATTTCAGGAAACCCCTTATTTCTGTTGCCGATATACAATATCAAAGAGGACAAACTGTTTAATAAAATACGTGAGACGGTCATCATGACCGTCTTTTTTTAATTACTTTTAAATTCCGCCATAAGTAGAATGAAGTTCTCCATGTTCTTGACCCCCCAATTGAATTAGAAACCTCCAACCTCAGGAGGTTCTATTCAAACTATTAAAACCACAACACGACAGTACCGGACCAAGTCCCAAAAATTCGAACTTTTAAAAGAATTGAACCGACTTGATTGAAATTCACCGGATCTTCTTATTTAAGGCAGGCCGGGGACTTAAAGAGCGTTCTTCTTATCCTACATGGAGTAGGAGCAAATGAAGAAGAACTTGTTCACAAAAAAATCATAACTCTGTTTTTTTACGAGTCCAATAATCATCCTTTTTTAATACATTAAAACCCATTCTCCTCATAAAAACAAACTATCTGGGGATCTGATAATTTAGTTAGCTTTAAATTCTCCTATTAAGAATTTGAGAGATGATGTTCTTTTAAAATAGGAGGAAGACAATGGATATTTATACTGAATTAAAAAAGGATCATGAAGAGTTAAAGGAATTATTAGAACAACTTATTGCTTTGGATAAGGAGGATGATTATAGGGAAGTTTTGGTTCAAGAAATTGAACAAGCTTTAGTACCTCACTCAAGAGCAGAAGAATCGGTCTTTTATAATTCTATTCGTGCTTTAAACCCAGATAACTCAGAGCTTATTGATTCATTAAAAGAACACTTGGAAGCTGAAACCTTATTAAAAACATTAAATGTAAAAAAGACTGCAAATATAGATTGGAAACCGACGGCCATTAAAATTAAGGACGCATTAGAGCATCACATTCAAAATGAAGAAAGTAGGATATTTTCGGTGGCCAGAAAAATTTTCAGTGAAGAAGATGCGAAAATGCTTGGAACTGCTTTTGAAGAAATGAAGTCAAAAGTATCCAGTGAAGGAATGCAAAAAAGCACATTTGATTTTGTCGTAAATCTTATGCCACCAAGATTTGTTGATAAAATCAAGGCATTAAATCCTATCTCAAGACCAGAATAATCGAATAGATTATAAGGGGGATATTTCCCCCCCTTATCTTTTTCTTTATTCATTAACTTCTTCAACATAGTCTTTCTTTGCTTTGTTTATTTCTTTGCTTCTTTCTCTACTAGCTTCATTAACGTCTTCACTAAATTCTTCTTTGTCTTCCATGCGCTGCTCTGAAGTATCGATTTCATCTTTTTTCAATTCCTTTTTTGATTCCTGTACATCTTCTCGATAATCCTTGTTAGCTTCCATACGTTGTTCATTTAGCTCCTTCTCGGGACTTTTTCGATCACAAGCAGCTAGTGAGATAAACATAACTGCCATCAAAGTCGTTACTAATTTCATTTGTTTCTCCTTGATAAAGACCTACATTATTTTCACCGATTATGGGCCTTTAACCAATAAAGGGGGCGTCTATTTTGCAACTTTTTGGGAAAACTTATGAATTAATGATAAACCGTATAACATGTTTAATTTATTCTCTTTTTTGAGTAATTTAATTCCGTATTGTTAGTTTTCTTCAAAAGGAAAGAGTGTGTATTCGAGGCTCCTCCAACGAATTGATCTCCAAGATTGGAAAGCGACTTTCCTTGATTTTAAGAAGGAAAAAAAATTAAAGGATAGGCTGGATTAGCCCTATATTCTGAACCCTAGATCTAGGAAGCCCCCGCTTTTGGATTTTTGAGATTGTGAATTCTGGCCTTGTATTCATAATGACGACTAAATGTCCGCTGAAAAATCGCCAAGGCCTTTCTTAAAAAATCAGGATTTCTGGAAGTCAAAAATCGGTATGCGTAGGGCATACTCAAAACCCATTGCCTTGTCGGCACTTCTGGTATGACTTCTTCAATTAAATGCTTGGCGGTATTCGACATTCTTCTACCCGTGCAACTTGGACGAAGTTTTCTCCCTTTGCAGCTAAAAGCTACCAGCTTATCTTTTTGGCATAAAGAGCAGTGAAACCTCGCCATACCGAAATCAAGGTTTCCGTAAGTAAGATACTTCTTAAATTCCCGTTCAAGATGAAAAGGCAGGTGTGTGCCTCGAATTTCTTTATTAAAAGAAACTTGTCGGTAATTTTCTCGAATCAAATGATGAAGGTCGAAACTTTGTGGGTCGCGGGCAACACACATCCCCCAGAACATGCAAAAAACTGTGACTTGTTCAAATTTACTAGATGATTAAAATTATTCGCCTAAACCAAAAGTGCCAAAAAAATATATCGTTTGTGAGGAAAGTTTTTACCTTAAAGCATTGAATGAGGATAAAGAAAGATGTCGGCCATGTGTTGAAACTTTAGCTTCAGACATTGATGTCACCGTCTATAACTGAGTACTTGAAAACTAATGGTTTTAACCATCATATTTTTAATAGTTCATTCACAATAATTTACGGCCCTCCGAAATTACTTAAGGCCCCCATGAGACGGCGAAATTCTCCCATCTCAAGCCCAGGGCTGGAAACAATATGCCGGATGCGATCCTGATCTTGGCTGATGCCCTTTAATTTCCACATAGATCGTAAAACTTGCACTTCTTTTGTTATGTGCTTCTGGTAACTACGTCTTTGAGAATTTTGGACAACAAGCTTTTCCCGTTTCTTTAAATGGAAAAGACTTCGTCCTCTCTTAGCCTTCAGGAATTCTTCAATGCTTATCCCAAGAGCTGACATTACTTCGTTGATTTTGGCTTGGTTTAAGGGGGCCTCAGCGTTTTCAAGGCGGTCAATTGTCTTCGCGGAGACCTCTAGTCTTCTTGCCAGCTTAACATTGGTGATGTTGAGCTGTTCTCGTGCCCTTCTTAGAGCCTTTGAGTTGGATAAATTCATTCGTTCCATGTTGGAGAGCGTAGTCATGGCAGACTCCTTTTTTTGTTAAGTGCCAGCGGACGCTCTTTGAACAATTCAATACGGTTAACTCCAAAATCAGCACGATATTTTTTGCCCGACATGACATTTAAAAATGGCACGACATCGGCAGCCAAACGGAGAGCCACAAAATGCCAACCGGAGAGATTTCCAGAGACTTTTGATCTTGGTTTAGAGTAAGGAATTCATGCACTCATTGATAAGTGATTGATTATTAATTTCATGATGTTGACTGATGGACATAAAAAAGCCGGATGATATCCGGCTTTTTTAGAAGAAATTTGGTGGAAGCAACAGAACCAGAATGATTCTAACAAATTAGGCGATAATATTGCCAAAAATAGAAAAATACAGAGGTGAAGAGAGACGTTTATTCGATTTCATAAGATGGCAATTGCATCTTTACCATCCCATTATATTTACCAGAAGCTGCCGGCATAATCGAATCTAGATTAACTCTTGTGACTTCAGAATTTGTTGCTGGATCAACAGGAATATTTGTGTAAAGGATTATATATTAGCCAGAAAAACTTACAGCTTTTTTAACTGGCCAAGGGAAATCAATTCCAGCATTTAAAGGACCACTGATTATTCTTTTCTGAAGGTCCTTTTCTTCTCTTCTGAAGAACTTAAGCAAAGGTTCAGCATCTTCCTTAGACTTCAAAGCATATTCAATAATATCGTCCATGACCTTTCGTTGATCATTCTGATAATTTAATGAAGGAACGAGAATACTTGCCATTAACTAACCTTAGCTTTCTTGCCTTTTAATTTTTTATATTTTTCAGTGTACTCTTTTAAAAGTTCGTCGTCTTCTTCATTAATACTTGGATCAACTCTAAGTGCAGTTTGATTGTTTTGGTGTTGCAAATTTGAAATAAGACTCTTTTGAAGATTCATTACTTCTTCTTTCATTTTTAAAAATTCATCCTCACTCATGATTATAAATCTTTCCGCCCCACGATTTACAGCAATAGGATTTTTACTTGCTAGATCAAAAAAATATTTTAAGTTCTCTCTAAAATTTCTTGTTGTTGTCTTATCTGACATAGAAATCTCCTCGTTCAATATAGTGTACACAAATGTGTACGCGACGTAAAGAGCCGAATATTTTTTGGCACTTAAGATGTTTGAAGTAAAACTCTTTTCATCCTAAACGAACATTTACGACATTGCCTTTTAACCTTAGACTGGTTCAGTATTTCATTGGTCCTCAATTTTAAGCATTGAACCCGATAGTCATATTTGGGTTTTGAGGTGAGAACTTCAAAAGGTGTGGCACCTTTAAGTGAAGAGTGTGGAATGAGATTATTGTGTTGTTCAACATAATTTCTCACAGCAATCCTAAAACTATTTATCGAACGTGGATTCCTTATCTCTTCAACTCTTTTCATCTGTCTAAATACGGCTTCAACAATTGAGTTTGAAAAGGATATTTCTGATTTTACCAATAAATGTGTTATCCCTTTTCCAATTAATAATTTTTGAAACTTAACATTAACATTTTCACCTCCTCTATCAGACATTAAATACTTATCCTTATAAAACTGAGTCATATCTAAAGAATTCAGGCTACGAATTGAAAGTTTTAAATTTTTAAACTCACCAACCTTGAAGGATAGAATTGATTTTGAAAAATTATCAACTACTAACTGAAGATAGACTTTTTTAAAATTACTTGTTTTAACCTGCGTAACATCAATATGGCACAATTCATAAGGCCTGCTCGCCCGAATTCCAACTCCATATTTTTTCTGCTTGATCTTTTTAATTCTAGGTCTCTCAATTTGATTTACTCTTAAGTACTTATACCAAGAATCTGCCCCACAACTTAATATCCCCTCCTTTTGAGCAAAATAGGCAAGACTTCTAGTTGAAAAATGAGCAAACCTTTTATCCTGTGCCATTTCAATCATCTTTTTCTGATTTTCATGGGACAGAGATCTACCATAACTTGAATCACAAATTTTTGATTTCAAATTACAACCTAAAATCTCAGAGCGATAACGATAATAAGTAGAAAAACTGATTCCAAAAGCATCAAGAGCTTCTTTTAATTTGAGTACATCCTTGAAGCTTTCGACTATTTCAATAATTTTCTGCCGTCTTTCTCTCCCCTTCAACGAATTCTTAATTTCAAAACTAAAGCTCTCGCCAATAAGCTCCTTGAGCAACAAGTTCTTTGCTTTCAAATTGAAGTTATCTTTTTTTAAACCAGTGATCTCCTCATTTGAGAAACAAGCTGAATCATATTCAACCATATCCTTACTGTGATTTATCCAATATAGAGCTGTCGTTCTTGGAATATTTAAATCAGGAAATAAGTTTGGGTTTCTTGAACGAATAACCATCTGCTTGACCCTTGGGTCATAGTTTCTATATTTCATAAATGTCCTTTATTTTTAAGGGAGTTCATTTGACGAAAATTTGTCAAAAGTGTGTCGTTTTAATTGAAAAATCGGAGATAAATGCGAAAGGACTCTGTTGAATTCGGGGATGTCAGAAGTAGCACTTTCAATCTTTCGTAACATGAATTTTTCTAAGAGATTAACTGCTTATAATGAATTCTCAATTCGTGACTTAATTTTTGGGTGATTAAATCTTTTCACTAAACAGGAAAAGAGTAAATGAAGAGTTTTTAAGTGTGAAGGCGCTAGCTTGAAAAAATTGGTGACTGTTGGGGAAGATCTAACTTTTCTAATTTATGGAGAGAGTCCTTGTCACCAGCAAGCCAGACATTTTCAGGAACAATTCGACCTGGTGCCAAGTTGCATCCACCTAGTGTCTTTGATCCTGGTTTAAGAACAGAACCTAGAAACCTTCCCTCATATGCTTTCTTTCCTGATCTGGTAGAAATCCTAATTGGCTTAGCATCGGGACGATAATCCATCATGATCGTGGCAAAGGCAGCACTGTAACTTTGAAAATAAGAGAACTGATAAGGTCCATGGATGAGAAAAACTTCTTTCTCTGTACAGCTTCGATATAAAACAAGGTCATGCATAAGCCAGCTGCCGTCACCAACAACAGAATGCTCGACCTTTGCTCCATCATGAAGTCGGACATTTTTTCCTAACAAACTATAGCGTACGACTGCATGGGCCCCAATCCTGGAACCTTCACCGATGAAACTACCTTCTATAACAGCAGTTGGATGAACTTGGGCAGAAGGATGAATGCGATTAGTATTGATTGCAATACGTTGTTTAAATGAAATCCCTCCCCTAGGAAAAAGACTTTTCACCCAGGCCCATGGAGAAATCCTGATTTCTCGCAGTAGTTTAGGGAAATACGCAATCTGATTCGCAAAAAGTAGTTCGTGCTCGCAGTTAATATTCATTAGTAACGCCAAAGGAAGACTTGTTATAACTTCTCTCGCCAGAGAGCTAGGCATTGGCACCGTTGTTGTAAGCTCAGGAAGAATAACTTCAATCGTCTCAGTTAGAATGTTTTTTCCTGAAACTTTTTTTGCGATTGCCTCCAAATTAACAACGTCATCAGAAGATTGTCGCTGAAGAGAATAATAGTCTCTGAAGCAACTTTCAGATGATCTGAGACTAAAGATCACTTGGTCTGCGTTCCCCTTATAGGAGCTAAGGCAAGTTTTAAGAAGCTCAAGTCCGGCCCTATCAAAAATCAAATTTTCACCCAAGGTGACTTCCCAATCCGAGTCAGAATCTTTGGCAAGGTGTTTAAGTTCCTCATCAAGGAAAGCGGCAATGGTCCGTCCCAAAACTTCTCGTGACTCAAGTGAGACTTCAAGAGGCCTACGGATGAAATGAATTTTCATTTAAGCTCCTAAAAGGAAATATTATATGAGGACAATTCAAACGGGGCACTGGCCGACTCTCCGTTAGTTTATGCCAAGGAACGACAGGCTGGGAGTGATGCTCACAGTGAAGTCCGTTATTGGCCAATATCCAATTATAAACTTTATCTCCACAACTATAGGTTTGACTGGCTTCGTAACTGTACGGACGGTGCTGACCATAGTTTTGCAAGGAGGTGAAGACCCAACCCAAGTAGATCATAGTGAGATATGAGAAAAATACCTTGTGAAAACAAAGTAAAGAAACCGTAAATAATAGAAAAAATATTTTCTGTCGATTCAATCGAAGTTGATGACTTGCTTTGGTGCGACCTGCCTGGAGATCCAGTTTCATACCTTTTCGTGAGAGAAAAATAAAATAGGGCCAAGCCAGGCAATAGTGCCAGACATTTCGTGCCTTAGGGCCTTCTGGAGTATTCTTCCAAGTGGAAGAATAGTCGCCTATAGTATTGGTGAAAAGATGATGATTGAGATGGTGTAGTCGGTATCCATCCAGAGGAAGGCCGATCATCAATGTTCCTACATAAAAAATATAATGGTCTCTCTCGAAATGATGAGTTCTGTGAATGAGTTCGTGAAAAGAAATATGAACGGTAAAACAAAGAAAAAAACCTGCCAAGATCAGACATACAAAGGCACTAATTCCATCGAGCTGAAGGGAAAAACAAAAAAAGATCAGCTGGAGCAATGGATATATAAGAAGTTTCTTATGTTGCTTAATCATTGATGCTTCTAAATGCCTGAAGGAGATCGGCCTTAAGGTCTTGCTCTTCTTCCAGACCAAAGCAAAGTCTAACTAACGTTTCCCGGATCCCCACTCGAATCTTATCTTCTGATTTCATAGAGAGATGACTTCCGGTGAAAGGCTGGGCCACTGCCGATACGACACATGCCATAGAGGTTCCGCGATCAAAAAGTTTGAGTGAGTCCATGAACTTACTGACCGAGTCCTTGTACCTATCTTTAAACTCAAAAAAGAGGATGCAACCATACCCTGTCATTTGAACCCCATCGACTTCTGGAAGATAAACTTTTTCGATCTCGTCTATTTCTTTCAGGAATCGGCCCATCATCTGAACCTTGGCCTGATGCTCTTTCATTCTTAGAGTAAAAGTTTGCATGCTTCTTCTCATCAGCCACGCCGAGTGCGGATCAAGAATGCAGCCTTGAAAAAACCGCAGGGCCAACATCTTCTCTGCCAGATCCTGCCGATTAGTTGATATGAAGCCGGCCATGCAGTCACTGTGGCCACCATAGAACTTCGTACCACTCACAACTGAGAGATCAGCACCGAGGTCTAAAGGTTTCTGGAAGTAGGAAGTTGCCCAAGTGTTATCCACTACGATCAGGGCATTGGAACATTGCTCGTTTCTCAACTTCACAACATCCATTATAGAAATTGTTTTTAAAAGTGGATTTGTCGGAGTTTCAAATAAAATCATCCGAGTTGTAGGCTTCATGTAACTTCTTAAGTCATCTAGCTTTAGCATGTCGACAAAATCGAGTTGAATCTGATAGTGGTGAGCGAACTCAATCAGGTACTGATAAGTACAGCCGTAAATAAGTTCGTTAGCGATGAGATGATCACCTGGCTGGAGCAAACGCAAAGCCATGTTTATGGCGGCCATGCCCGTTGTGACACTAATCACATGCTGACAACCTTCGAGGTTTTTAAGAACCTCTTCAAGTTCAGAGGAATTGGGATTTGATTTACGAGTGTAAAAGAAATCAGAACCCGATAAAAAGGAGCTCGCTTGATACAAAGGAGTCACATTGGGATTCGCCCTCGAAGTATCAATCTTAGTATGTAAAATTTCGGTGTTCGTATGCATAATATATTTTTTAAGAAACGGGAAAATGGGCCCGATCTAAAACCTCCAAAAATTCAACGCTTATTTGCTCGGGAAATGAAATCTCAATTCCCTGCGAACTGTGATTATCTCGAGAGATAAGGAAGCGCCATTTCTCTCCTGGGGTAAGACCAATTTCAGAAAACTCTTCTTTGCCCAGATGACGAAAGCGAAAGCTTTTGGAATCCGTGGAATTATTTTTTGCAACAAGGTGAGCTGCATTGGCTTCGGAGGTCCATGATATGAACTTGGAATTAGTAAAATCGTCATTAGTAGATATCTTGGGAATGACTGGTGAAGATGAAAGCGTTACAATTGAGGATTTCTGCCCGCAATTGAGACAAGATCCATCAGAGCTTAGACCGGGAGTTTGAGTCTGGAGTCCAAACCGTTTAACTAGGACTTCATCGCAAGACTGACAGTGAGTATTTAACCATTCCCCGGACTCATAAACATTTCCTAAGTAGCAATGTTTAAGACCCATTTCGAGCGCGCGTTCACGGGCCTTTTTCAGAAATTCAATCGAAGTCCGCTCCACGTAAGTGTACTTATAATCTGGATGAAAGCGAACGAGATGAAGAGGAACTGTCGAATCCAGCTCTGTCAATATCCAGGAGACAAGACGTTCAATTTCTTCCATCTTATCGGTACTGTCAGTGACAACAAGATTACTTAGCTCAAGATGGTGACGTTTGGATTTATAAACTTGCTTGATCCCGTCTAACACCGGCTGAAGTTGGCCCTTGGTTGTTTTTAAATAAATTTCAGGGTTCAAGGATTTAAGAGAGATACTGAAAATGTCGATGACCTCAAGCAATTCCTCGATTGCCTCAGGTCCGATATAAAAGGCAGACTTATACAGATTAATCAATCCATGTTTCCGGGCAAGCTTGGCCGTATCATAGACAAATTCATGCCAGACGACCGGGTCATTATAAGTCCATGAGAGAATCTTGATATTTTTTTCAAGGGCGGTGGCGACAACTTGCTCTGGCGTATAATGGTGAATATCTTTTAGATTTACCTCTCGCATCTGGGAGGTCTTCCAGTTATGGCAGTAATCGCAGTTCATCATGCAACCGACATTCCCAAGAGATAAAATCGGCGTTCCAGGAGCGAAGTGATTAACGGCTTCAGTTTCAATAACTTCTTGGGTCATCTGAACGGAGACACCGTAATTGAGAGTTTTAAGATTTCCGCCTTCGTTCCAACGAACTTTGCAGAATCCGCCTTTCTCATCTTTTATTTTGCAGTGGCGGGGACATAGGTAGCACTCGACAGATTGGTCATCAAGCTTTCTAAAAAACTTCGCATCTCTCGACGATAGGCCAAGGTTCTCTTTGAGTGACGTAAGGTTCACGGAATCCTCTCTTAATTATTTGATTCTAGGTTTCTTTACTGCTACCATTAATTAATGGTCCCTAAATACTCTTTTAATGTCAACTCAACTGGTAACCAGGCAGTCGCTTGGGCGGCGGTTGAAGCAGGTGTCGATTACTTCGCTCATTATCCTGGCTCTCCAGTAAATCATGTCGAGCCGGCCCTACAGAAAATTTGTGCGCAAGAAAATATCGATATCACTTTCAACCACGCAACTAATGAGCACATTGCTACTTTGGCAGCAGCTGGGGCAAGTTACTGTGGAGCGCGGTCTCTGGTCGTTTTCAAACATGTGGGAATGAACATTGCGAGCGATCCTCTGAATTACCTCGGGTATACGGGCCTCAAGGGCGGGATGGTGATCGTTGTGGGAACAGATCCGGGAGCCACTTGCAGTACGGGAGAGGAAGATCCGCATTGGTACGCTCCTCAGATGAATCTTCCACTTCTTGAGCCGACGACAGTTCAAGAGATCAAAGATACAGTCGTGAGGGCGTTCGACATCTCCGAAAAATATGAGGTTCCTGTTTTGGTCTTCATTCCCGCCAAGCTTTGTTACAACACCGACTCCATAGTCGTGCAAAAAATAAAATACCATCCTAAAAACTTTCACTTTGAAAAAAATCCTGAGCGCTTCATCAACGTTGGCCAAAAAGCTGTGCGCAATCATCGTGCTCTGGTTGAGAGGCTTGGCCGTTTAGCAAGTGATACCAATTTTCTTCAAGGCTTTGGTAATCCAAAAGCTCCTTATGCAATAGTCACCCGAGGAATCACGTCAAACCATGTTTATGAGAGTCTATCTCATTTGGGTCTATTTAACGAAGTTCATCTGATTAATGTTGAGATGACGTACCCGTTAAACATCACTCCACTTGCAGCCCTTCTGGAACATAAAGCAAAGATCGTCGTGATCGAAGATCAAGACGGATTCCTTGAAAATCAGATTAAGATGAACCTCTTTAATAAGCTCAAGGGAGATGTTTATGGAAAAGACATTTTTCCCGTCTGGGATGAGGTTAGTTACCATCTGGTAGATTCTTATCTTCGAAAAGAATTCAAATTTGAAGAAGGACCCGAACCACTGGCAATACCGGTGGTCCCTGAGAGACTAGGTGCTTTTTGCGAAGGTTGTCCCCACCGCTCGATCTTTTATGCTATCGACGAGGCAATCAAGGGAACAGACACAATCATTGGTGGAGACATCGGATGCTCATCACTTCCTCCACATCGGACCGATTGGCTTCTTTGTATGAATGCAGGGATCGGAATTTCTCAGGGTATGAGCCATGTTTTAAAAGATCAACAAGTCATCTCTACTGGAGGTGAAGGTAGCTTTTTCCACGGGGGAATACTTTCACTTCAGAGTGCAATCCTGAATAAGATAAATCTCCTACACATGGTACTCGATAACCGTTCGGTTGCCATGACGGGCCACCAGGATTCTCCGACACGGAATCCGAAGACCGATTATCGAGGTTTACTAGAGTCTATTGGAGTTGATAAAATCATTGAAGTTTCTGCGTTTAACCCACTTGAGCTTACTCTAAGAATTCGTCAGGAACTCAAAGGTAAAGGTGTGCGCGTGATGTGGGTCAAGGGGGATTGCGCACTTCAACCTGATCCAGAGACAGAGCTTAAAAGAAAAACGAAATTCATCTCCATCGACAATTCTCAATGCTTGGATTGTGATATTTGCTATACTGACCTTCAATGTCCCGCAATTGAAAGAGTAGAAACGTTGAGTGAGGACTTAAAAATAGATCTAGATAAGTGCATGAGGTGTGGGGTTTGTATCGAGATCTGTCCGAATGACGCCATCAATGTGAGGTATCAACATGAATTCTCCATATAATATTCTCATTGCAGGGATCGGTGGCCAGGGTGTTATTACACTCACCCGGACAATCACAACTTTACTGGAAAATAGTGGTCAGCAGGCAATCAGTTCCATTATCAAAGGTGGGGCCCAACGACTTGGTACGGTCCATTCAGTGATCAGAATCTTTCAAAATCAGACAGACTATAAACGCTTCTCACCACAGATTCCTCGTGGAAGTCTTGATCTCCTTATTGCCCTCGAACCTTGGGAGGCGCTCAGGCATTCATCTCTCTTCTCGCGATCGACAAAGATCGTGGTCAATTCGGTGAAGCAGCCCTTTCTCTCGGACCGTTTGAATGGAACCTCCAACACCGACCCCTGTGAAGAGCTTCGTCGCTTGGAACTTTCTTCTATCATTAAGGACTTCGAGTCATTAAGTCATCACAAACACGGTACAAAAAAAATGACTAACTTCGAGCTTGGACTTGAATCAGTAAAGTTAGGATATTTGCCGTTCTCAGAAAACAATTATCAAAAATACTTTCAAGAATGCCTTCATAAAAAGGATCATAAATGAGCACTCTTTTGCCCCTTCAGCAGTCGGAAAAACTCTTCATTGCAGAAAGACTCTTCAATGTGAAATCCTCTTTAGTCATCAATTGGATTCGTCTCTTGGGGATCTTTGTCTTCACTGGGATCCAGTTCCTAAATTTTTACCAATATGCCTCAGTAACACCTGCAGTTCATCAGGCGATCACTTATATCCTCCTCTTCTGGGGAGTGATATCTCTTAGTCTGTTCATCTTTCATTACTTTAAAATCTCGCACGTCACCTTTAAGTATCTGGTAGCCATTATTGATACGGCATTGCTTAGTATGATCATCTTGAGTGCCGATGGACCACGCAGTTCACTCATTCCACTCTATTTAGTGCTCATAAGCTTAGTTGGCCTTTACTTCGACTTAAAAATCTTATGGTTCACGATCATCATAAATACAATCGGTTTCCTAGGTGTAACCTACTACAGTAGCCGATACCAACTTCCCACTGCTATTGAGCATTCTCAGATTGTGATTTTCGTTGCCATTCTTTTCATGGGCGGTGGGGTGATAAGCCAGATAATCAGGCTTTTCCGTAGACTTATTCTAAAAGGGGACGTCCGTGAGCTCTAATCAAAAAAAATGTCCAAGGTGTGGAAAACTTAACCATCCATCGGCAACTTCTTGTTGGACCTGTTACTATAATTTTCCTCCTTCCGAAGATAAAGAAGAGAAAAGCAATTTATTTGTAACAGTATTATTTGCGATCATTTTCATGTTTATTGCCGTCACGATAGGAATCCCCTTTATTCTCAAACTTCTTTGTATGGCCATGGGAGGTTTCAAATAAACTATCTTGATATTTTACGGTCAGGAAACCCACTGCTACATCGACTATTCATTTTAATGGCGTTTACCGTGGGCTCAATCTTCATTACAAAAAGAAGTAAACTTTGGAACGTTAACTGGGCACAAAGAACACTGGTTCTCTCATCCGCTTCCATTGGATCGATTTTTGGAGCCATCATTCCTGCTTACTTTGCCGGAGAACTAATTGGATCAACTTTCAAACAGGATTTTGTAGAAAACTATCTTTACGGACCAAAGACAATCTTGGGCGGACTTTTGCTGGGATTCTTTTTCGTGGCGGTCACAAAAAGAATTTTTCACATTAAAGAAGAAACCAGTGATGACTTTGTTCTAGGTACTTGTGCCCTCATGTTTATTGGCAGAATCGGATGTTTTTTTCAACATTGTTGCTATGGCATCATTGTACCTCATTATTTTGGAGTGGATTTTGGAGATGGAAATCCAAGATTTCCTGTTCAGCTTCTCGAGGCAGCATATGTGGGATTTTTGTTCTTCTTATTCAGAAAACTGGAAAAACAGGATCGGTTTCATGACCAGAGATTCTTTCTATTTTTTGTGGCATATGGAATAGGGAGATTCATTCTTGAATTTTTCAGAGAAAATTTAGCTACGACTTTCCTCTTCTTGGGGTTTTACCAATGGCTCGCGATTGGAGTCATCTGCGTAGGGCTTTATCAAATCGTGAAGAAAAGTAATGTTTTTCGTGCAAAGTGCACGTCGTTTTTTAATTCTCTTAATGATATGTGAGATTCTTTTTTAGAAATATGGTCAAGGTGTTTTCTACAGTCTAAATCTTATACGACATATTTTTTGGATACCAAAAACTTATATGAGATACTAGAGATCCTAAGATCCGTCGTCCTTTATTAGTATGTGTGGAATGCATTGGTACCCCTCCGATATGTTCAATGAACGGCCATTAGAATCCAAAATCCCTTATCTAGTTTCTTTGAGGTCACAAATTTTCCAGCACGGACTGAATAAGTTTTAATTTACTTTCAGCAAGACCCATCATTTTAGCGTAGCAACTTTCCAGGACTTCATCCCTAAGCACTTCTTCTTTCATGAGCCGGTTAAATTCATCCATCTCTAGGCCATAACTTAATAGTTAATCCTTCCGTAAATCGCACGATAATAACCATTTCCATTCACAGGGAACAATTTTCCTACTCTCACCTGAATATCTGATTATCCGGCCCTGCATCTACGGCCGCTTACTATTACCCACAAGTCAGAATTCAATAGGTCCAAACTCAAGTGAAAAATAAATTTCAGAAGGGTAAACTCCGTCCGAGCCTTGAATTGTAATGCCAC
>CANHIY010000007.1 GCA_947461175.1 Bacteriovoracaceae bacterium | reverse complement strand
GGATAAGTAAGAGCCAAAACTTCCAGATCCAGATACTCCAGCGTAACTTAAGACCGGCACCGAGGGCAAGATCATCATGGGAAGAGTTCCATAGCCCACACCCGCAGAGTTTGTGACAGTGATGGTGTAATTACCTTGAGGAATACTGACCGTAGGAATACCACTTACCACACAGGTGATGGGATCAATGGAGAGACCATTCGGAAGAGTTGGGGAGATAGTACAGCTTGTGATGGGAGCTCCGTTAATCTCATAAAGATTAGGAATCGCAACGAAGGGAACAGAAATATATCCCAAGAAACCACTCATGGAATAAGTCACAAGTGGTGGGTAGGGAGTAATGTTGATGAGAATACTTGAATTAGTGGATCCTACTCCATTAGTGGCGGTGACGGTATAGGTACCAGAGACCACTTCAGTTGGAGTTCCGCTGATCACACAAGTAGATTGATTAATAGATAGCCCAGCGGGAAGAGCTGGGGTCGCTGTACAGGAAGTGACGGGCTCCCCTCTGGTGTTAAAGACCGAGGGCTGTGCCCTAAAAGGAAGAGAGATTTGTCCCGCACCAGAGATGCCATTAAAACTCATAAGTGGTGGGGCCGCGACACTTAAGGAGAAGGTGCTCTCAGAGGAGCCGATGGCATTGGTCACGGTGACGGTATAGAGCCTGTAGAGTAAGTAGTCCGGAGTCGCCCCACTGATGACACAAGTGTTGGGATCAAGAGTGAGACCCGTTAAGAGTGCCGGAGTAACGGTACAGCTGGTGATCGGAGAGCCGTTATCGTAGAAGGTAATAGGATTAATAGTGATTTGAACCATCATCCTGGAAGCGGTATGAGTAGGGTACGTGAGCATAGGAGGAGAAGCCGCAACACTCATAGAGAGAGAAGCTTTACTCATTCCCGCCTGACTTAAGGCCGTGACTGTGTAAGTTGTAGGAGACATGAGGGCCACAGGTGTTCCGGAGATCACACAATCAGGGCTACTAATAGAGAGTCCCTGAGGAAGAGCTGGCTCAATGGTACAGGTGGGAGGAAAACCCTTATCATTAAAGTTTGTGGGAGCAATGGACATGTAGTTACGGACGAGACCTCTGGTGTAGGCGTCTTTGTAAGAGAAAGAGACCACGTTTAAATCAGTGGTTGAGTAACCAGTTTCAGATAAGGGGTTTTGACAAGAAGAGATAATGAAGAGAATTATCAATATGACTGACTGACTGACTGACTGACTGACTGACTGACTGATATTTTATCTTCATGCATATTGCCCCGTCAAAGTATTAAAACAAATTTATTTTTTAACCTCATCGTCCGAGTACATCTTTGGTTTGAGAAATAAGTTCAAAGATTGAATTATTATAAGGGCAAAACCTCATGAAAAAATGAGGCTTAGGAAAATTGAGGACATAGAGGAAGGGGCGTAAAAAGCTAAGTGATTGAAAGGGCAAAAAGTGCCTACTGTGGGAGGCATAATGAAAAATAAGTGTAATAAACGGGCTATTTTGAAAATATAAGTGGAGCATAAATAAATTCTGAGATCTAAAAATTTGAAGATTTAAAAGAAGTTAGTGATCTGAAGACCAGAAAGATAATTTTTTCAGAAAATCGAATACTGAGGAATCATTTCATGCCATCCCAATTTTTTTCTCAATTGATATTTTAAGGATCTGCTTTCAATCAAAAGAAGACGACATCAGACCAAAATAATAAGTTTCACCACAAAGCCGAAGACATCCAGAAATTACAACTAGATGGCACTAGATGGCAAAAGATGGCAATTAGTGCTACTATACAGGAAGGTTTAGCGTGGTAAGAAAACTCAAAAAAGAGCAGGACCCACAAAAAAATGAAGAACGAGATGTAGGAGTCATAATTGATTGTAAAGAAATCACAATCTCTATATTCCCTCCACCTCGCGAGCATGGAAAGCCTCATTGCCATGTGACTTCTAAAAAAAGTCGCAAAGTAAAAGGGCAAAAATCTGAGATTTTTCCAGAGGTGAAAATTTTCTTAGATGGTTCGGAAGTGATTATTATAACGGAGGGTTTTTCGAAGAGAGATATGCAGGTTATAAACGATCTCATTTTTAATGATCCAGTTAATGGAGTTATCTCAAATGATGAATATCTCCAAAACGTATGGGAGGCCCTACATGGTGAATCCAAAGAAAAATAAAATCAAAGCTGCTCTTCAACGAGTGCCTAAAAACAAATTTAGCAATGAAGATATTTTATCAAAAGATCTTGCAGATCAGGTTGGGAGTCTTGCAGAGAAAGGTAAAATTACGATCCGCTTGGATCTTAGGGTTATAGAGGCGGCGAAACGGGAAGCTCAGGAGTTAGGTGTTGGGTATCAAAAAATCATTAATGATCGATTGCTTGGGATGTACTCTATTCAAGAGAAGCCGTATCTTAGGCCCTTGAGTGAATTACAAAAACTCAAGAGTCAAATTGAAGAGCTGAATAAAAGGCTTAGTAAAATTTAATTATATCTGGAATTTTAAAGGGATCAAAAGGACGGCTAAGGGTTCCGCGCTTGTTGTGAATAAAATCAAGATTTCCCTGGTCATCGATGATGATGACGGGAAGATTCCGTAATGCTTCGGATGAGTCATACTGAAGTTTTAACTTTTCAAGATTCTCAAGGGCGGTTTGGGAGTCCAAAACCATTAAAGAGGGTTTGAGGTCTTCGACGAGGTAAGAAAAATTTTCAACGGAATTGATAGTGTAAAATGAGATGTTTCTTTTTTTGAAGATATCTTCTAAAAGAGTGGTAGCAAAAGTATTTTTATCAACCCAAAGAATCAAGGTCCTATCCTTTGACAAAGAATGAGTTTGATTATTACCATCAGGACATGAAAAAAGAAACGATGAATTTGACAGTCCGAGACCTCCAAAGTGGACAAACTCTTTTTGAATGTCCTATTGAGGAATCAGAAAGGGCCTATGAAGCCGCTGCCTCCATGGAAGAGATGGGCCTAGAGGTGGAAGTCATTCATCCCACATTATCTGAGACTCTCTCCCATGGTCTTGGATTATCCTCAGAGGAATTTAAAAACTATCAAAAAAGCATTGAGGATGAAATTGAGGGACATGATGAATCCTGTCAAAGTAAAAGTTGTAGTCTTTAAAATCGATGGGAATAACTTAAAAACACAGACCTCGTCATCACACTAAAACCATAAATGTCTTCGTAATTTCGGTTAAAGATGTTTTGTAACTGAACCACCACTTCATCACGGTTCCAGGTTTTTATGAAGTTTAGGTCTACCACATCGTAGGGATTAAGCTTTGCTTCGATATCTTTTCGTGAAGAAAACCAACGGCTGTTTGCATTCAACTCAATTGATTCCACAGGAAAATAGGAAACTTTTAGTTGGGCTGAGTTGTAGGGACGTCTTAGGATGGGACCCTCATTTTTTTTAAATTGCTGATGGGTAAAACTGGCAAAATAATCAAATTGAGTGGACTTAATTTTTCCTGAAAGCTCAACTCCCTCAGCGATAAAACTCTCCTGATTTAAGTAACCCAAGGTTGATGAGTAATAAAAAAGATTTGAAAGCCTGTTTTGAAAAACTGAGATTGCTCCATCGAAGGAGTCCTTTGTTGTTTTCCATGATGCCTCAAGTGAGTGGTTTACCTCAGGTACTAAATCTGTATTTCCAATAGGGAACCCAAACGAATCAGGGGCGTAGAGTTGATAAAGAGATGGGGCCTTATAGCCTTGAGAGTATTGAAAATGAAGGTCATAAAAACCTAGACCTCCAGAACCGGTAAGAAATGTTCCATACCTTGAGTGCTTGTCTAGTCTTCCACCAAGATGAAATTTAAGATGATTTTTCTTAAAGGAGCTTTGAGTAAACAGAGAATTAAGATCAAAGGACTTATCGAGCCCTGTGGTTTTGGCATTTTCATGTTCATTAGAGAGACCTGAAAGTATTCCAATAGGACCAACTTCTAGACGATGGAGAATTTCGTGCTGAAATAAATGACCATTAAAATAATCATCATCGGATGTGGCCTCAATGAAGCGGTTGTGCCGATTGAAGCCGTTTCTGAGGGATAGGCTTTGATTCTCGTTTAAAATGAGGTTTGATTTTTGCTGAATAAGATACTGATCGTTGGAGCTGTAATCATGGTTATTATCATCAGAAAATCCGTCCTGCTCTGCCTTCCCGTGAAGATAAGCTGTCAACAATTCCGTTTGGATTTTAGGGCCCCAATCGTGAGAAGAGGATGAAGTGATTTGGGTGATGTCCGTGGCATCTTTTTCTTTAGCGTTAAATCTTTTTTCATTAAGCCTAGAGAGTCCATCCGTATGAAAACGAGTAAGAGACAAAGTTCCCCGATGGTTATGTTTCTGCCAATCATTGAGAAGGGAGGATGACATCGTCCCAAAACTTCCTCCCCCTATTTTTAAGACGGTTTCCGGTGCGTTTTCCCCTTTCCTCGTTTTCATATCTATCAGTCCCCCCATGGCATCAGATCCAAAAAGAACGGCCTGGGGACCTTTGTATATATTGATCTCCTTAATAAAAGAAGAAGTCATGAAAGCAGCATCAAACTGACGGTCGGTATTGGAAATATCATTAATTTTTAAACTATCGAGGGTAAAAGAAAGATGGCGGGCCTCAGTTCCTCTCATAAAAAAAGAAACTCTCCCTCCTGGTCCCCCATTTTGACTGGCAATAAGTCCAGGTACGGAATGGAGTTCTGGAGAAATTAATCCAAGCGGCTGTTGTTCCAGTTTACGTTCAGAAATGGTCTCAAAAGTGCTAAAGGTAAATCGATGAATATCCTTCTCCGCTTGTACTTCAATGATTTCTAATTCCTCAGTTGCAAAAAGATTAAGCGTGAAAAAGAGAATAAGGAGCTGGATAAACATCTGAATCTCAACTTACAAAAATAATGATAAAAATGGGGTTTGGAAAAAAGATATCACGGCTTGAATGACTTCACTACAGGAGAGATGTATGCAGAGGGCCCTTTATAGGGCCCTCGGAAAATATTTATAGAGTTATGAGGCGGACCGGTCTTCCCAGTCCCAATTAAGAGATTCCTCTTCATCTCGAAGAGAGTCCTGAATTTGTAAATATTTTGGAGTGATGAAGTGATGGCTATGCATCTTGTTGCGTTTAAGTTCTTTCTGCCGCTCTATTTGCCTTTCCATTTTATCAAGAGCTACATCTAGAGACTTATACATGCTGTCAGAGCATCCTTTGGCCACAAAGCTAAATTTGGGTCCGTTAACTTTGATTTCTGCCCAGTGCTCTTCGTTGTGAACCCAGCAGAACCAGTGAACGACGGTGTTCCCTTGGAAGTACTTCTTAAATTTTTCCGATTTTTCCTGGATCCGTTGGTCAAGAGAAGGAGTGTGTTCTAAATTCTTAAAAGAAATTTTAATTTTCATAATTGACGTGCCTCTAAATTAAATTAATAACGCACACTAAAAATAAAATCGTTATTTAATTCATTAAAACCCCCTTGAAAAATTATTTCTTTCTTTTCGATGAAGGAGCAATGCTCATCATCTCACGGTATTTAGCAACAGTTCTACGTGCGACAATAATATCCCTGGTACTTAAAAGCTCAGAAATTTTTTGATCAGAGAGTGGCCGTTTAGGATCCTCATTCACGATCAGTTCTTTGATTTTAAGTTTAAGACTCTCCCCAGCGATATCAATACCACCGTTCTTGCCACCAATACCGGCATTGAAAAAATATTTAAGTTCAAAAGTTCCAATTGGAGTGTGCATAAACTTATTCGTGGTCACCCTTGAAACAGTAGATTCATGCATCCCAATTTCATTAGCAATATCTTTTAAGATCATAGGTTTTAAGAAAGCAGGCCCTTTTTTAAAAAAATCCTGCTGAGTCCTGACGATGGAGTTGGCCACTTTGTAGATCGTTTTTTGTCGGTTCTCTATGGATTTAATAAGCCATAAAGCAGATCTTAACTTATCTTGAACAAATTCCTTGGCCTCCACATCAGATTGACTATTTTTGATGAGGGATTTGTAAAGATTGGAAACCCTTAAACGAGGAACTCCTTCATCGTTGACTTGAACAACAAACTCTCCTCCTACTTGTGCCACAAAGATATCCGGAACCACATACTGAGTCTCTTCAGAAGAGACTAAGCGGCCAGGCTTAGGATTAAGACCCATGATCACAAGCTCTGCGTCCTTTACCTTTTCCTTGGAAACACCAAAATCCTTTGCAATTTTTACGTAGTCTTTCTTCTCCAGGTCACGAAGATTTCTTTCAATGATGAGTTCCACCAGAGGGGATCTATCTGGAAGTATCCGGGCCTGGATCCCTAAGCACTCCTGGATATTCTGAGCGGCACACCCCACTGGATCAAGGTGCTGAACCATTCCCAAAAGGCGAGTGACTTCATCCTGATCAAGTTTTGGATGCCTTCCAATAATTTCATCAAAGGGAATTTCAAGGTAACCGTCATCATCAATGTTCCCTATGATATCGAGACAAAAATTTAATTTTTCCTGAGTTAAGTTTTCCATTCTCAACTGCCACTCCAAATGCTCATGGAGAGACTGGCCTTTGGAAACCATATTTTCGTAAGACGGCAAATCATCCGGAGAAGTGGATTCTTTCATGTTGGGACTAGAGGAGGTACTACTGCTAAACGAATCAGTATAAGACTCCCAGTCAAAATTTTCCTTTGAGCCTTCTATGAGTTCGGGTCCGGAGAAATTTTCAGTTGTTGCTTCTTTGGCGTCAATTTCTTCCCGGGACTCTTCCTGAGGAATGGCATCGACTTCACCATCTATCTCTTCAAGCATGGGATTTTCAACCATCTCCTGAGAGATCAGTGTCGTCATCTCCAAGTGAGTAAGTGTGAGTAACTTAATCGCTTGTTGAAGCTGAGGCGTGATCATGAGGCTTTGAGTTTGTTTAAGCCCTTGATGCATTTTAATCGCCATTATTCTCCCCTACATCTTGAATTCTTCACCCAAGTAAAACTTCCGGGCCACTTCATTGTTCACAATTTCAGATGGTGTCCCACTCACCAGCAACTCTCCATGGCTCATAATATAGGCCCTATCCACAATACCAAGAGTTTCTCTCACGTTATGATCCGTAATAAGAACTCCAATATTTCTTTGCTTAAGACGCTTAATGATCGACTGAATATCATGAACCGCAAGGGGATCCACTCCAGCAAAAGGTTCATCCAGAAGAACAAATTTTGGATCAAGGGCCAAGGCCCGTGCGATCTCAACTCTTCTTCTTTCTCCTCCAGAGAGCTCTTTACCTTTTGATTTTCTTATATGATCCAAACCAAAATCCCGAATCAGATCATCCAGGGTATTTTTTCGCTCCTTCTGTGAGATACTTCTCACTTCCAGAACTGAGTAAATATTTTCTTCAACGGTGAGCTCTCTGAAAACACTGGCCTCTTGAGGTAGGTAGCCGATTCCTTTTTTTGCCCTCACATGCAAGGGAAGATGGGTCACATTTTCAGAATCCAGGTTGATTTCCCCTTTGTCGGCCTTCACAAGCCCCACCATCATGTAAAAGGAGGTGGTTTTCCCTGCTCCATTTGGTCCCAAAAGACCCACCACTTCTCCTCGCTCAACATCTATACTGACATTTTTAACCACTTCACGACCATTATATGTTTTCTTAAGATCTCTTGCATGAAAGCTCGCATTCGTTGATTCATTCATTAGGCCATTCCTTTAGTCTTTAGGTCTTTTAACCTGAACATCAGACATCGCATCATCGACTTCAACCAGATCAATATTTTCTCGGATCGTTATGCGATACCCCTTAATGATGTCTTTCCCCATCTCAACCCTTGGAGCTCCAGTGAGGATCATTTTTTGATCACTTCCAAAGCCCTCAAGGCGCTCAGCATAGGCTTTACGCTCTTGAAGTCCTTGCTTCGTTTCAAGTTTTTCTAACACCTTAACATCGTCATTTAGGACAAAATACTTGAGCTTTTTATTGTAATTTTCCAGATAGATGTCGCCTTTTCCAGCAGTTATGTCGTAGTTGTCTCGTTTTAAATGAACTCCCCCAGTGAGGTTAGCAAGGGACTTATTCCCATCAAACTCAAACACACTGGAGGCGAAGGTCATTTTTCCCTCGTACTTTCTTTTTCTCTCCATACTGCCTTGAACATTCCCCTTAAACCGACTGACCTGAGCCTCTGGTTTTGCCCGCATAAAATCTGATTTTATAGACACAAAATCCTTAGATTTTGGATCTTCTCCCTCAAACTTTACATTCCCCTTCCCTACAATCACGTCTTTTTTAAAATAATATTTCAAGTGGTCAGCCTGGTAATCAGATTTCTCGGAGTGAATCTTCACGTTTTTAGAGAGTACAAGAATTTCTCGGTTCTTTTGGTAAATGCCTTCCAGGGCTTCATATTGAATGAGCTTATTTTTTTCCTGATAATTATAAACACCTTTAGGGACAGTAAATTCTGCAAAATCCTCATTTTGAGATTTCATATGTTCTGCAGATAAGGACATTTGTGGAGTGGAATCTTTCAGGTGAAAGTATTCTAGTTGTGAAATTTCAGTGAACTCAGGGGCAAGACTTTTCGCCAGTTGATTGGATTCATTTTTTGCAGGTTCTGTTGTGAGACCGATGAAGACAATGGCGAGGTTGAAAACAAAGTATAAAAAAATAATTATTATTGATTTAAAATCCCGAATATTCATCATTCCTTATTATAATCTCTTTGCTTCGTTCTAGGTATCCCCCAGAACCCTTAATTGTCAGGGGAAATAAGGTGACGTATTTGATTGGTTTTTGTATTTTTTCCCAATGAAAAATGCACCTCATCAAGATCCTAACCTCACCCTTACCCAATTAGTAAATTCAGGCATCAAATTGACCCCCATGATGGAGCAGTACTATCAGGTCAAGAAACAGTACCCAGATATTCTCCTTATGTTCCGCATGGGAGACTTTTATGAAATGTTTTTTGAGGATGCCAAAGAGGCCGCAAGACTCCTTAATATTTCACTCACCGTAAGAGGCAAAATAGCTGACATTCCAATTCCCATGGCCGGTATTCCTCATCATGCCGCTGCCACCTATATTGACCGCATCTCCCAAAGTGGGAAAAAAGTCGTGATATGTGAACAACTAGAAGACCCTAAGTCCGTTAAAGGGATCGTAAAACGAGGAGTCACTCAGATTGTTTCCCCAGGCATGCCCTATGATTTAGATAAAACTGTGGCGACAGAAAATAAGTTCCTTTCCTCTGGTTTTAAAAATGGAAATCAATTCATCCTTATTCTTCTTGATTTTACGACCGGTGATTTTTATGGAACGACCTTTAAAACCATTGAAGAGTTTTGCGAGCGCCTTCTCATGGTCCGCCCCAAAGAATTTATTTCTTATCTTGGCCAGTGGGATGAATACCCTCTCATAGATGATTATCTTCAAAGTATTGAAGCCTTAAAAACTCATCTTTCACAGGAGTATTTTGAAGAAAAACATACTGGATACTACATCCAAAAACTCATCCCAACTTACCAAAGAGATGGTGTCCTGGCGCAAATTCCTGCCATCCTCTCTCCTTTGGGCGCCTTAAGTTATTACGTTTCCTCCACTCAGTCTCTTGAGAAGATGAGTCACTTGCGGCCTTTTAAACTCCTAAACAATGAGGAGAATATGAAGGTCACTTACGCTACTCTCACAGGTCTAGAAATTTTTCCAAGAACCAGGGAGTCAGCCTCAAATTCTATCATAGGCTTCATGGATAGAACCAAATCCTCCATGGGGACGAGGTACCTTCGTCAATATTTTCAAACACCTCTTTGTGATCATGTTTCATTGAATAAACGGCTTGATCTCATAGCTGGATTAATCGCCAAACCAGATTTCATTAAAAAACTACGGGAAACCTTAAGCGACGTAAGAGATATTGATCGGATTATGGCAAAAGTTTCTGTGAAAAAAGCACTAGCAGGAGACATCCTTAATCTTTCAGGGTCTTTTGAAAAATTCATGTCTATTGAAAGTGACATGGAAGCAGAGGGTTTTAACTTTTTTCAAAAACTCCCTAAAAAAGATATCGAATTTCTCTCTGATATTTCCCAAAAAATCCGCTCCACCATTAACGATGAGATGGGCGCTCACTTTGATAAAGGAAACCTTATTAAAATAGGTTCTCACCCAGAACGAGACCGTTTGGCAAAACTTGCGACCTCGGCCTCGGATGAAATTTTAAAACTCGAAGCCAAGTACCGCTCCTCTACAGGTATTGGTAATCTTAAAATCAAACACAATAATATCTCAGGCTATTTCATAGAAATTTCTAATTCTCACTTATCAAAAGTTCCCAAAACTTTCATTAGACGCCAGACACTAGTTAACAATGAACGTTATGTGACTGAAGAATTAGAAGCCTTTGAAAAAGATGTGACCCAGGCCATGGACAAGCTCATAAAGCTTGAAAAAGAAATTTTTGAAGATTTCTGTGCGCTCATTGAGGAGAGGTCACCCCTTATTCTGGATGTGGCAAAGAGGCTTGCTCAGATTGACGTGTTCCAATCTCTTGCTTGGGTGAGTTTTCAGGAAAATTTTTCAAGACCAGTTCTTCATAAAAATAAAAAAATTGTTAAGATCTCCGGTGCCTGGCACCCCCTGATTAAATCAAACATTAAAGACAGCTTTATCACTCACAATATTGTACTGAATGAGGAAAGTTATTTTGGTCTTATCACTGGACCGAACATGGCCGGAAAAACCACAGTCATGAGAGAAGTCGCTATCATCCAGTACCTGGCACAGATGGGGTGCTTTGTCCCTGCGGCGAGTGCTGAACTTGGTGTTTGCGATTATTTATTTTCCCGTCTCGGAGCCTCGGATGATATCATTAAGGGCCAGTCTACCTTCATGGTGGAGATGGCAGAGACTGCGGAAATCCTCCGGCATGCCTCGGATAGATCTCTAATTATTCTTGATGAAATTGGACGCGGAACATCTACCTATGATGGACTCTCTATTGCATGGGCCTTAGTTGAGCATTTTGTAAAAAAACTAAAGGCCATCACCTTGTTTGCCACTCATTATCACGAACTCATTGAGGTGGTAAATGAAATGCCTGAAGCAAAAAATTTCACCGTGCGCACAGAACAAAAAAATGGAAAAATTCAGTTCATGTATGAACTTATTGAAGAGGGAGCAACTCAAAGTTTCGGTATCCATGTGGCCGATCTTGCAGGACTTCCTAAAGAAGTTCTCAAAAGATCCAGGGATATTCTGAAGGACCTTGAGTCCCAGGATACGAAGTCCCAGGGATTCTTCAACACTCAATTAACTTTCTTTGACTCTCCTCCTGTAACTCCAATTCCCGATCATTTAAGTGGTCTTGAGAAGGAATTAAAGTCCATGGATATTCTGAACATGACTCCCATTGAGGCCCTCCAAAAGCTTCATGACTTGAAAACTCAAGTTATCTCTTAATGGACCTATGCCTTTCAGACTTAAATTGGGTATCAATGTTGCTTCTAAAATTCCGATAGGTTTATTTAGAGGTACCCATGAAACCTGTGGATTTAATTTTATACGCTGACCATTCTCAAAAACTTCCTGGAAAACTTCTTTCGGGAGTTGTGAAAGAAAAAAAAGACAAAACCTGGAAACTCTTTCTTAGTCACTGGATTGACCTGATGATGATTTCACTTTTTACGACCGGATTGGCCTCTATCTTTTTTGGGTCCTTAGGGTCAGTCATCATAGTTCAAGGGATAAATAATTCCTTAAACCATGAGGCGAGATCGGTATATGTTTCATTATTATTACCTCCCGCTATTTTTCTGTATTTCTTCTTCAGCTATTTTCTCAATCATGGACAAAGTTATGGAATGTTTCTTATGAAAAAAAGACTCATGATGAAATCGAAAAGCTTCATGGACTCCCTTACGTGGTCCTCCCACTCAACCCTACTCTGTCTTTCTTTTGGTATTTCCTATTTTTTAACAAAATTAAAATGGAAGCAATATAACGAACACGACTATTTGTACAATAACCTCATGACACAGGTTGAAGTCACTCCCGTGATTCTTATTAATGAAATAGACTCATTTGAGAAACAACCACACCAGGATAAAATTCCCTGGAAACAGGCAAGTTAGGATTTGCCTGTCCCCATCAGACTTGAATTTTATTCCTCAAGCCACTTAAATCCCAACTCCTTAGTCTGAGCATCACTCGGTTTTGAAGGTGAGCTCGCCATAAGGTCCGTTGCAGAGGCGGTTTTTGGAAACGCAATCACATCACGGATCGAATCCGTTTTTGCAAGCAACATAATAATCCTATCCATACCAAAGGCCATTCCTGCATGTGGAGGAGTTCCATATTTTAGGGCCTCTATGAAAAAACCAAACTGGTGTTGGGCGTCCTCAGGAGTAAAGCCAAGAAGTTCAAACATTCTGGACTGCTGTTTATTGTCGAAGATTCTCATGGAACCTCCGCCGATTTCATATCCATTACAAACGATGTCATAGGCATAGGCCTTAACATCTTTTACTTTGGACTTATCGTCTGAATAATACAAATCCATGTCTTCATCCTTAGGTCGAGTGAAGGGATGGTGTTTGGCCCCAAGAGTATTTGCATCAGCATCATAATCAAAAAGAGGAAAATCATAGACCCATAGAAAGGCGTATTGATCTTGATCAATAAGTTTAAAATGCTTACCAAGATATCTTCTCACAGCATCGGCACAATCATGGGCGATAGAGAAATTCTTATCCGCAGTAAATAACCATAATCCATCCCCTTTCTCAGGAGATTTCTCATAGAGGGAGCTTAAAAGTTGAGTGTCAATGAACTTAGAAATCCCACCACTAACCTGACCGTTTTCAACCTTAAACCAGGCGACACCTTTTCCTCCATAGGGTTTGACAACTTCAACCAGGCCATCAATTTCCTTCCTCGCGAGAGTTCCTGTGGTGACTGGAACAAACATCGCCTTAACCATTCCATATTTTGCTTCTGAGACCTCAGAAAAGGTAGCAAAAGGAGAATTTTTAAAGAGATCAGTAACAACCATCTGCTTTAAACCAAACCTCACATCTGGCTTATCAGACCCATAATCCCTCATGACTTCATCATAAGAGATCTGTTGCATTTCAAAATCTTGAGGCATATGAAAAACCTTCTTTACCATGTGAGTGGCAAGATTTTTCATGTACTCAAGAGTAGGAAAAGAGACCTCAATATCGATCTGAGTAAATTCTGGCTGACGATCGGCCCTCAGGTCTTCATCCCTAAAACAGCGGCAGATTTGAAAATACTTATCAGTATTAGCAATCATTAAAAGCTGTTTTAGAGTTTGTGGGGACTGGGGAAGAGCATAAACTTTTCCAGGATGAACCCGGCTTGGCACAATATAATCACGGGCACCCTCGGGAGTTGTTTTGTAAAGGATAGGAGTTTCTACTTCATTAAAATCCAATTCATAGAGCGCCTCTCGAGCAAGACGAGTCGTTTGGGACCTCAGGGTCAAAATATCCTGAAGCTTTTTTGAACGAAGATCTAAGTAGCGGTATCTCAGGCGCAGGTCCTCAGTTGCAGGTACCATACCGTGAGGGAGAAAGGGAACTTCCTCTGCAAGAGAAAGGAGACGAATCTCTTCTACTTGAACTTCCACCATCCCAGTGGCCATATTGGGATTTTTTGCTGAATCAGGTCTTGCTATCACTTTTCCCTTGGCAAGAAGGACCGATTCTAAAGAAAACTTACGGAGTCCATTTAAATCACCTGAGTAAGATTCAAACCCAAGTTGTGTCACTCCATACTTATCCCTTAAATCGATGAAATGAAGACTTCCAAGATTTCGGTATTTATTCATCCAACCACAAAGAGTGACTGTTTTACCAATATCGCTTTCGCGCAATTCTGCACAATGATGAGTCCGCATTGATCCAGGTAAATTTTTGGCCGATGACATTTAAACACTCCTATCGTATCACTAAACTTAGATCGGAAAATCATACCTGATTAAGAGATAAACTTCATGAAAAAATTGATCATTCTCACTGCCCTTTTTATGCTTTTTGCATGCCAAACTGAGTCAGAAAAAAACGGGGGCATAGGACAAATAGACCGGTCAGTGAATTTGGTGACTCCCTCAGGTGAATCGATTAAAACAATCCTCGCCATAAGCCCAACTGAACAAGAAAAGGGCCTCTCTGGAGTTAAGCCTGAAGACTTTTCAGAGAATGAGGGCATGTTATTTTTTGACCTCGAAGATAATGAAAGATATTTCTGGATGCCAGACACCTATTTTGATTTAGATCTTATTTATCTGGATAAAGACTTAAAAATTGTGGAAATTGTCAGAAAACTTCCCCACCACATCGGAAGATCAAACCCTCATCTTATTCCAAGAGCACCCAGAGTATGGGCAAGACATGTCCTGGAGATGAAGGCCACTTCAGAAATTGCAAAAAAATTAAAAACCGGGGACACTCTTGGCTGGAAAAGTCCTATGACTCTAAAAGAAACAGAAGATAAAATTAAAGAGTCTTTTAAAAAAGATTAAATTGAATTTTCAGGCAAAGGTTCTTCAGAAGACTCCCCTGCAAAAAGGACTAAAAATTCATCTACCGCAATAACCCCTAAATGTTCTTTAGCAAGTTGCTTTTGATAGTTTCGATCCAGCTGAACTTTAAGAATTTCATTTCTTAATTCTTTATTTTCTAAGGCTATATTTTTTAATTCAGTTTTTTTATCTTGAATCACACCCTCAGTAGCAAAATAATCCCAAACCCCCCTATCCATGAAGATAAGTCTTAAGACTAAAATCCCTATGGTGGCCCAACCTAATTTTTGTAAAAGATTTTTTTTATGTTTATCTTTTTTCTTTGAAACGCTGGAAGTATTTTTGGTGGAGCGTTTTTCAATGATGATCTTAGTCTCATCATCTTCCTGATCATTTTCTTCACCATCAATATAGTCAATCTGAGTTTCGTTTAGTTTACTCTTACGGTGGTCAGTGAATTCAATATGGTCAGCTTGACCCAAAGAGCGTCGGGTGGCTCGTGGTTCAACATAAGTTGGGGCATGACTTGAATCGGTAGCGAAGGGACGGTTAAAGACGTTTTTTCTAGTTCGTAACCTTTCTCTGTGGGGAGACTTGTTTTGAGTTGAACTCGATGCGAAAGGTGATTCTACTTCTTCATACTCATCTTGAGACGATTGATTCATACTTGATTCCACTCAAAATACATCCTGTATTAAGGCACATTGCTGCCCATGTCACTTTAGTGTGCTTTTCACAGTTTGACATGGGAAGCATAATGCTACAAGTACTTAATATAATAGGGGAAGTATTTTCCTCTTATCTATTGCCCCGACTATAGGACCGGCCACCACGGTCACTTCCACGACCGCCCTTATATCCGCCTCCCCCAAAACCACGAGAGGATGCTCCCTTAGCGGGTGCCGTAGCAAGCTCAATGGAAACTCTTCTGGCGCCAAACATCTCCCCTTTCATGGCCATCATGGCATCCGTAAATTCAGCAGGGGCCTCAATGAAGGCAAATTTTTCTTTGGTCTCAATGCGGCCTAAATTTCTGCCAGAGATGCCCGTTGCAGTAGAGACAAATTTTAAAAGCTCACCAGGATTTGCTCCATCCATAGTGCCAAGATTTATAAAAAACCTCTGCATTCCGGATTGAACCCTCACACCCTGTGGACGATCTTGACCACGTGGGGCCACATCAATCTCCTGAGCCTTTTGATAACGTTTTAAAGTATTTTCAAACATGAATCCGTAGATTCCCTTGATGATAGCTTCCTTATCAAGTTCTTCAAATTTTTCCTTGAAAGCATCATAATGAAGAACCTCTTCATCATGGAAAGAAGCAATATGATCATTAAAACGTTTAAGGGACTTCTCAAGAATTTTTTCCCTGATTTCTGAAACTTTTGGGAGAAATACTCTTTCAATTTTGGCCTTAGTTAATCTTTCAATCTGCCCTACCCGGCCCTGCTCAGATGGTTCAATAATGGAAAGAGAAATTCCCTTCGATCCACCACGACCTGTTCGACCGATACGGTGAACATAAGATTCATTATCCTGTGGAAGACCAAAGTTAATCACGTGAGTAAGATTATTCACATCAATCCCTCTCGCGGCTACATCGGTACATACAAGGAGATTAATTTTCTTTTCTTTAAATTTTTTCATGGTCATATCACGGGCAGCCTGATCCATATCTCCGTGAAGAGCATCCGTTGGATAGCCTCTTGCATTTAATTCATCAGTCAGTTCTTTAGCACCGATTTTAGTGCGTGTGAAAATGATAGCGTACATGTTATCTGAGTAATCCATATAACGGCATAAAGCTTCAATGCCATTCTCCCTACGAACGACAACAGCCTTCTGTTCTACAGAATCAGCTGTAAGAACTTTTTTCGTGACTCTCACTGTGACGGGATTAGAGAACTCACGGTTGACAAGATCGGAAATGGGTCCTGGAAGAGTTGCAGAAAACATCCAAATCTTCTTTTCTGGTACTTCATCAATGATCGCCGTGACATCATCAAAGAATCCCATATCAAGCATTTCATCTGCCTCATCTAAGACGACGAATTTTGTTTCATCAAATTTAAGAACACCTTTTTCTATGAGATCCATAACTCGGCCAGGAGTTCCAGCGACGATTTGAGGTTTTTTAGATTTAAAGTCCTTAATTTGAAGTCCAGTAGAAGTCCCGCCATAAACTGACATGGATCTGATGGGTTCAAAAGCAGAGAGCTTTTGAATTTCCTCATGGATTTGATTCGCAAGTTCCCTTGTAGGAGCAAGTATGATCGCCTGAAGTGCTGGAGATTTTAAATCTAATTTTTCGAGTAGAGGAAGAACAAAGGCAGCAGTTTTACCAGATCCGGTCTGCGCCTGACCGATGAAATCAACATCGCCAGACATAAGCACTGGTATGGCCTGTAACTGGATTTCAGATGGATTTTCAAAACCCATTTTTGCGATAGCTTTGAGTGAAGACTCTTTAAGTCCTAGTTCTTGAAAAGACATGCGTTTTCTCCTTTAGAGAAAGTTAAAGTTTTGCGCATTTTGAATGTAAGTGAGACGGTCTTGGTCTCAAGTAACAAACCCTGAGAACCACTTAGACCTAGATAAGACGAAAGATCCGGGTGGGAGCAAGGTACAAAATAAACGACTAAGCGGTTAGTACCACATCAATAGCTCGTTTGTAAAATCAGCTTCAGGGGGCCACCTTAAAAGTGGCCCCAGCCCTGAAATTATTACTTGATCTGATAAGATATCCAGGCCCCTAACCAGAAGGATTTATCTGTGATGGGGTTATCATTCACGAAAACAGAAGCAAAGGGCATGATGTTGAAGGTTTTCGTGAGATCAGTGTTATATCCAACGAAAATATTTTGCCACACGTCTTTGAAAACTGGATCCCTATCATTGGCCGGCATGGATCTTCGATCGGTCTCTAACATATGCTCAAAGTAAACTTGAATCCTGCTGGTATCATCCAGAGTATACTGTATATAAGGAGCAGTATAAAAACGGAACCTGTCCATCCCAAACTTATCTTCTATGACCCATGACCGAAGCTGTCCAAATACACCCAACTGCCAGGTTTTGGTGAAGTCGTAGGTCGCGTTATAAGCAAACTCAAGCTGATTCGTAAGAGTGCCTGCTCCTCCTTGACCAGATTTAGCACTGGCCCTAGAGGTAGGAAGTCGGATACCCGGTCGTATCCAGAGATTAAAAGCCTTATCCGAAGAAGTCACAACGACTCCCTGGAAACCAAAAAGGAAGTCTTCCACCATAAGAAGAGACCGGTCTTCAGGCTCCTTCATATCTACTGGGTGTGCTAGAGGAGTCATAAATCGAGGATTGAAGACGAAATTCATCTTCGCTCCAAAGTTGTAATTAAAACTAACCTGGTGCCAGATGTTAGTAGGCCAGGAGTCCTGATTGGTTCCTCCAGAAAATTCTGGTGAAAGGGCCGCGTTTTCCCAATCGCCATTTTTCATGTCATCAAATTGTGGTGAAGTAAAAACTCCAAAGTATCCAATTTTTAGTCGGTCATAGAATTTGTCAAAACTTGTCTTTTCCTGCGCTTTCATCTCTTTCGGAGAAGGCCTGGTGGACATTTGGGCCAAAGCAACCCCAGATGTGATTAAATTAAAGAGAAGAAAAAACAGAAAAGAACTTTTCATAGTAGTGTTGCCTTCCTTAAAAAATTTCAATAGGTTTAAGTCTAAGCAATTTTGTCCAGAACTTAAACTATATTCCATAGTTGCCATGTAGTTTACTAAATGACAATTTTAAAATTCCGTGGTGCAACAGTGACACCAAAAGGCCAGTGAATGACATCTGAAAAACGTCAAATTCTTACTTCTTTCTTTAATTCTTTGGAAAAAATGCAGTCAGAAGACATGATGACAATGGTTGAAAAACACCTCTCAGATGAAGACGTGGAAATTTTTGTTCAGCACATTGAAACCTTTTACGGCATAACTGACGATGAAGAGTTGGGGATGCTCGCACAACTCATGGTCACCGGTTATTTAGCGGCTAAGCACGAAGAGAGTCTTAAGAAACCTCAACACTAAGTTTCTTTAGAATTTAAATCATACTGAATCTGAATCCAGAAGCGTCTCATAGAAGCGAGTTCATGGAGGTAGTACCAATTCTCTTCAACCAGTGAATGATTAAAACTCTTATTAGCAAGAATCATAAAAACACTCTTGAGAGTTTCAGTGATCACACCAAATTCAAAGAGGTCTTTTAATTCTTCAATTAAAAAAACCTCTGAACCATTAAACTGAACTCTATTGATTTCATTTTGAATGTTCATGTTCAGACCAGAAGATGTAATGAGCTCCTCTAGTTCTTTAAATTTTTTAACGGCAAGTTCCCTATCACCGAGAGGGCCAAGTTTCATGGTCTTTTCATCTGAAGAGACGGACATGGTAAATGAAATCTGAAAACCGTTTTCTTTTTTGGTCAGCCACCAGCTAAAGCCTGGATCCGAAATATTACAAACCATCTCCTCATCCATTGGGAAACGACGGTTGTGTAACTGACCGTGAATAATTTCGGCTTCTGAAGGATTTTCTACGATAAAGAATTTTAGATACCTTTCTGTATCCTTGTCCATATTATCCACTAATCGAAGGCTAGGATAATCCTCGGGGTATTGTAAGATTTTGGTATAATCGGCCCGGATGTTCAGTGTAACAAGGGTCCTTACCACAAAAATCGACTTCGATTTTTGCACATGATAAATCACTCCAGGTGACTCCGGAAAAGTAGAATAATCCTGTGTAACCATTCTTGAAGCAGGCATCCACATATCAGACTCTTCATCAAAGTGATCATGAAAATGTCTGTAGGTCTCTTCCACTAAAAGTTCAATCTCATCCATGAGCATCCCCTTTTAAAATAACATTTTTAACATTTGAATCAGCATGATCAGAATCATGGGACTTGGATCCAAAGGCATATCTTTTGGCAGTACATCTCTAATTGGTTTTAATACCGTCTCCATGACTTTGTTCAACTCACGTGCCCAAGGGTGATCACGAAGCTCAGGAAAAAAGCTAATGATCACATAAACAAAGACCAACAGGCTTAAAAGCTCAAATAAAAAATCCATAATTATATTCTGGAACCAATAAAAAGAATTGAAAAGGAAAAAGAAAAAGGGGGACTTGCCCCCACAGACTAGTATTTATAATTAGCTACTAAAGAGGCAATCACAAAAAGAATCAAAGATAGAAAATACGCTATTTTCCCAAATTTTGGAAAACGTCTCGCCACAATGGCCCCACCCACTCCAACGATCAACCAAATGATCATTTTTACTTTGATCCAAAGGGGCCATTCAGTTCCATGTCCAATACCAAGTCTGGCCATGAGTCCCATCCCCGCCACCAATGTGAAAAGAGTCGCGATACCCGTTAAAATTTTAATGTGCTTGAAAGAATGACCATAAAAACTAATAGCAAGTCCGGTGAAAAGGATCATGATCGAAGTGAGATGGATGATCTTGTAATTTTCGTAAGAAATCACGGTAAATACTCCTTTATAAAGATTTTAGTACTTCCAATAAGAGATGCCAAAAGGTCCCAACAGAGTGGATGTTTACTCTTTCCTGAGGAGAATGAGCACCCATAATGGTGGGTCCAAATGAAACAACATCAATAGGACCTATTTTTTCCCTCAGTATCCCACACTCTAAACCAGCATGTATGGCCGTAATTTTTGCCTTATGGTTATACAAACTTTCGTACTTTTCAGACACAAGATCCAGGAGTTTGTTCTCACGAACAGGCTTCCAGCTGGGATATTCTCCGTTCTTAATAAAGTCCATATCAAACCCTCGAGCAAGAGAGGTGATCTGATTTTCTAACCCAATGCACTCTCCTCTATCAAAAAACCTCAGAGAACTCTGAAGATAGAATTGTCCTTTTACAAGAAGAGAAATCGCTAGATTATTACTAAGTGAGACGAGTTCTCTTGAACTAGAAAGATCATAGGCATGTGCACCGTGGGGGAAGGCCAAGAGGAAATCCTGTATCCTCCTCAAATGTTGAGGATCAATCACTTCCTCGTAAGAGGTTTCTAACTTTTCCACGGAAAGAAAAAGAGACTGATCATTTTGCGGTAAAAATGATTTCCATCTCTCCAGAAGTTTAAACTTCACCCCATGGGCCACTTCTTCGGAACTAAGTTTTACAAGGGCAAAAGCATCTCTCGGTATAATATTGTGGGCCTTTCCCCCTCTCCATTCTACAAGCTCAAAGCTCCCTACAGGCAAAGCGTTCAACCATTCCATCAAAAACTTGACCGCATTTCCTCTTTGCTCATGAATATCAATCCCGGAATGTCCTCCAAGAAGACCCCCCACCTTTAGCTTATAAAAAGATCCCTCTATCTGTGAGGGAATCATGAGAACTTTACGCTTAAATTCGTAATCAATCCCGCCTGCACAGCCAATATAGAAGCTTCCCCACTCCTCTGTATCAAGATTAAGCATCTTTTTACCAGTTAGCTTTTCCCCCTCTACACCCCATGCACCTTTAAGACCAGTCTCCTCATCAACTGTAAAAAGCAGTTCCAAAGGAGGATGAGTAATGGAGGAATCACTCATGAGAGCAAGAGCTGCAGCACAACCAATTCCATTATCTGCACCAAGTGTTGTCCTGTCTGCCTTTATCCACTCTCCCTCCCTCAGGGTAATAATAGGATCCGTTAAAAAATTAATCACTCGATCAGGGGTGGCATCTGTAACCATATCCATGTGATTTTGTATGATCACTGTTTCGTGATTTTCATAACCAGGACTTCCCGGCACATAAACAATGATATTTCCCACGTTATCTACATGGGTAGGGTGCCCATATTTATGGGCCTCTAAAAGAATAAATTCTCTGACCTTCTCCTCCCTTTTTGAGGGTCGAGGAAGCTGAGTTAAGTGATGAAAATAGGACCATAGCTTTTGGGGTTCACGGGGATAAAATTCTGGTGTTTCCATAGAGGGGAGTTCCTATAATTCAAGTGTGATAGGTAGAGTTATCTATTAATTATCGAAGATCCTCATATATGTCAGCAAGACTATACCTTGACATTGCGCTCTAACGATTATTATAAGACTTTAAATTTTTGCTATTGGGGAGTGTTTTATGAAATTAAAATTGATGGTCGCCCTTTTTATGACCATGAGCTTTTCATTTTCTGCCAGGGCCCAGTGGTTTCCAGGCCGCACAAACGTTATGGTTTTACCTGGGCAGATTTCAGCAGAAGTCTATAATCCGTTTTATGAGCCGATTATCTGTAATGGACAGGTCTTTGGTCAAACCATGTATGGCGGAATCTTAAATGCCTTTTTTATTGAACAGTTTCTTCCCATGGGATCTAACAGATTTGCTTATGTTCAAACAACCCCATTAGACCCATTTGTAGGTGGATGGGCAAACATCCACTGCAGGTTTGTGAGGTTTTTTTAATTTAAACCTTTATCCAGCACTTCATCCTCGGATGAACCCATGTAGTAGTAGACAAAATTATAGCCCAATTCAGCAAGCTCATCTGCAGCTTTAGAAGGTGAGATATCATTTTTATCAAGACTATAGATGACAATATTTTGATTTTTATTGGGAAACTGGGAAGAGAACTGCGTTTTGAATTGTGAATCATAACTGATATGGACGACATTTTCAAACTTCACTGGGGTTTTCTCAGCTGGAAGAAGATCAACAAAGACGAAATTCATGCGCTCTTCTAAACGTTGCTTAAAAGCTTCTCTAGGGATTTCATATTTCATAACATTAACACCTTGATTGACAGTTTTTGACCCTTCAAAGATACTCCGAAGTATCTAAAAAGTTTAGATTTTTTTGTGAGAAAGGCCATATAAATATGGAACAAGAAAAACCATTTAACCCCGTTTCTTCCCGAATCAATTGGGATGAATACTTCATGCTTCAAGCAATTATGGCGTCCTTTCGGAGTAAAGATCCAAATACGAAAGTTGGGTGTGTGTTTGTAGATGATAATAATCATCAACTCTCAATGGGATATAATGGTCAGATCGCAGGAATTGATGAAACCAAAACTCCCTGGAGTAACGATAAAACCCTTCCCTTGCAACAGCAGAAATATGCTTATGTTGTGCACTCTGAGGCCAATGCTATCCTTCATGCGAAATCAGACCTCTCCCATTCAAAATGTTATGTGACTCTTTTTCCATGCCATGAATGTGCCAAAATGATTGCCACTGTAAGGGTGAAGGAAATTATTTATCTGTCAGATAAGTATTCTGACTCTATTGAAAATAGAATTTCTAAGCAAATTTTCGATATGACTGGTATCAAATACAGAGGATTGAATCTTCGCCGCGAAATTTTTACTGACCTTTCAAACTACTTCTCATCTGTTATTTCTGAATAAAAAAAGATCCCGATCAATCTGAATGGCCTTTGTGAGCTGAAGAGTATTGCTCAGGTGTTCAAATGAGCAATCGGAGAAAAACTGAACGTGGGTGACATCTCGTTTATAAAACCAATTTTTAAACTTCTCTGGATTCTCGGGCCTTAGTTTAGTTTTAACAAAAATTAATCCGTCTTCATGGAGCAACGGTGTCAACCTCATCAAGTCCTCAAATGGTTTTTTTAAGTGCTCAATAACTTCCGATAAAATAATGAAATCATAATTATTTTCAAAAACAGAATCATCTGGAAGAAAAAATTTGTCATAGGAGAAGACTTCATGACCTTTTTCTTTAAGAGAGTTCTCAAGAATGCGGGTTATGCCACAACCAAAATCTAAACCTGTGGAGCCTTTTTTCAGGAAAGAATGAACGAGATGGGCCGTGTTTTCGAGATAGTTTTTATAATCAAAATTCGTCTCAGAATTATCATGAAGTTCATAACGTTTTTTTTCGTCTTCATCATTTATCAATTGATCACGTGGAACAAAGACTAGAGAACAATGTTGACAAAGAAGATAAGACCTTTTTTGATCAATTTCAAAAACCCTGTGATGACTTGAAAAACAAAGGGGACAATTCACTCTTTGTCTTTTGCCTTAATCCATGCAGTGACAGAAAGTTTTAAGGCTTGCTCAACCGGAATATCAACTTTTTTAACCTTATCTTTTTCAATCAAAAAAGTAATTCCACCAAGCATGTAGCTTAAGGGAACATAAACTGAAATGAGATTAGACCCACAATGTGAATCGCCGAGTTCTTCAAGTTCTTCTCTGGTCACAAGTCCAAGAGTCTGTACACCCAGACCTTCCAAGGGCACCAATACAACTCTCTGAGGCTTGTTCTCATTTGAGCTTCGTCCTGGTATGAGGGCCATGAGGTCTTTAAGTGGGTTATAAATCACTTTAATCAGGGGAACTTTTTCAAGAGCATTGGTGAGCCAGGAGAAAAATCTGCCAGTGATATAATTATCTACCAGTAGGCCCACAAGAAAGATAAAAAACAGTGTAACTAAAATACCGAGACCAGGAATATAGAGCACTTTTCCAATAAGCTTTTCAATGACATCCCCAAACAAGGACTCCACTTTGTAACTTGCCCAAATAAGAAGATAAAAAGTCAAAGTTATGGGCAAAACAAGAATGAGGCCTTTAAAAAAAATTTGATTAATATATTTCATGAAGATGTTTTTTTCCGATATTCTTTAATTTAACAATAACATAGCATAGGCACGCTCAATGAGCAAAATAGCTGTTCCAGCAAAAAAACACATCCGATCCTCCTTTAGAGATGCCATCTACACAAATTTAAACATTGGAATGGCAGAAAGTTATTTTGCAGCTTTCATGCTCGCTTTAGGAATTTCTGAAGTCACAGCAGGGATTGGAACCGTTATTCCACAATTTATCGGTGTTCTCTTCCAACTCTTTAGTATCAGGAGCTTTTTTACTCAATATTCTTTAAAAAAAAGAATGATCATGTTTCTGTCACTACAAGCTCTCTCCCTTATTCCACTCCTTGGGGCAGCAACCTTTCACTGGAGCTCACCTTCTCTGATTATAGGAATTCTCGCCGTCTATTGGGCGAGCCTTCTTTCTCTCAATCCTCCCTGGAACAGACTCATGGGTCACACTGTTCCAACTCCTTTTCGTCTGAAATTTTTTTCGATCCGGAATCAGTTTGCCCAGTTTTCAGTTTTTTTGGGCCTCATAGGAAGTGGTGTTGCTCTTTATTGGGCCAAAGACAAGGGCCTTGAGCTTACGGTTTACGTTTTCATTTTCTTTTTCGGGTTTCTTTTAAAATGCATGTCTATTTATGAAATCAAATTTAATCACAATGATTATGATCTTGCCCCGGGCTCTGAAAAGAGAGTGCGTCTAAGAGATTTTGTAAAAAAACTTAAAGGGAGCGATCAGGGAAAACTCATCACTTTTCTTTTCCTCTTTTATGTTACCGTTCACTTTTCTGCCCCTTACTTTAATCCCTATATGTTGGGAAAACTTAAGTTCAACTATCTGGAATTTATGATTATTACCTCCCTTTCTTATTTTGGAAGGGTCTTCATGTTTAAAATCATTCAGGAGAGGGCAAAACAAAGACACGTCGAACATCTTTTATTGATTGGGACTGTAGGAATCTCAACCACTCCACTTTTATGGACGGTTTCTCAAAATTTCTGGTGGATTTCATTGATTGAGTTTGTGTCGGGTTGTTACTGGGCTGCCTTCGAACTCTCTACTCTCCTTCTTTATTATCAGAAAATTGAGGATAAGGAGAGAACCAGTGCTCTTACTTACATTACCCTTCTTAACACCACTGGGATGTTTTTGGGCTCACTTCTTGGTGCATTTTTTATGAAAATATTACCTGGTCCGTGGGATGAGTACCTCACCCTGTTTGCGGCCTCAACTCTTATCAGACTTATGGTTGTAGTTTTTGCCCCTCAGACAAACTTTAAGGGCCAGATCCCAAAGCTGATTGGCTTTAACTGGTTATCTTCCGGAAGATCACCCTTATCCCTACTTTCAAGACCATTCATGGGAAGAATTAAGAACAGAAAAGATAAGTAACAAAAGTGATTACTTATACCCATCACCATAGAGAGTTCAGGGTCCGAGTCCAAAAATACCAAGTTATGTAGAGTGAAGTTTACGTTGAGGATTTAACTGAGAAGACAAAAAAAAAGCCCTCTTTCGAGGGCTTTTTAGCAAGAAGAATTACTTCTTCTTAGAAGCTTTCTTTGTAGCTTTCTTAGCTACTTTCTTAGTTGCTTTCTTTGCTACTTTCTTTGTAGCTTTCTTTGCTGCTTTCTTAGCCATAATTTCCTCCCAGGAAATAGTTGGTTAAACACTAGTATTTGACCTTTATTATTTAAAGCTTAATCAGATTTTCGATCTAACGCAAACAAAAAATAAAAGTTTTAGTCAAATTGATCTATTTTTTTTCCAATAATCTTTAAGAAGAGGTTTTTTTGAACCTCATGCATAGATTTGAATAAAGATCAAATTGTTTGCATGAGGATCGGAAGTATTCAGAAAATTATTTAGGAAAAAGTGAAATCCAGGCCATCATTTTTAACATCAACCATAACTTTTCCACCGCTTTCTAGTTTTCCAAACAGGATCTCGTGGGCCAATGGCTTCTTTATTTTATCATCAATGAGTCGAGATAATGGTCTTGCTCCTAATTTATCATCATACCCATTTCTGGAAATCCAATCTTTGGCGGCGGATGAGACCTCAAGCTCAACTTTTTTCTGCACCAACTGATTTTCAAGCTCCATCAAGAACTTATTAACAACCATCTCAATGTTGTTGTGGTTAAGTTTATTAAATCCAATGACGGCATCGAGACGATTGCGGAACTCTGGGGTGAAAAAGTTTTTAATGGCCTGATCTCTCTTGGTAGAATTAAGCTCAGTTCCTGACACTTTACCTCCCAAACCAATAGATCCTGCCTCCATCTCCTTTGCACCAGCGTTTGAAGTCATAATTAAAATAACATTTCTAAAATCTGAAGTTCGTCCATTAGAATCGGTCAGTGCACCATGATCCATAACCTGGAGAAGGATGTTAAAAACGTCAGGATGGGCCTTTTCAATTTCATCTAAAAGAAGAACAGAATAGGGAGTTTTATGAATTGCATCAGTTAAAATTCCTCCCTGTTCAAACCCCACGTACCCTGGAGGAGCTCCGATAAGTTTTGAAACAGTATGTTTTTCCATAAACTCCGACATATCAATACGGATAAAATTAATGCCCATTATATGTGCCAGTTGTTTGGCGAGCTCAGTTTTTCCTACTCCCGTAGGTCCAGTAAAAAGAAAACTGGCTATGGGTTTGTCAGTATGACCAAGCCCGGACCTTGAAAGCATGATGGCACTGGAGACTTTTTCGATGGCCTGATTCTGGCCATAAATCATCATCTTGAGGTCTCTTTCCAAAAACCGAAGCTTTTCTTTTTCATTTAAAGAAATAGACTTTTGCGGAATGCGGGCAATTTTTGCCACAATCATTTCCACGTCCTCTAATGTCACCTCAGCCTCAGGTTTTGTCTCCGGTTTTAACCTCAGATAAGCACCAACCTCATCGATGACATCAATTGCTTTATCAGGAAGTTTTCTGTCAGAAACATGCTTATGAGAAAGTTCTACTGCAGCTCTAATGACATTGTCGGGATACTTTACGTGATGATGTTCCTCAAATTTTGACTTCAAGCCAGTTAAAATCTTAACCGCATCCTCAAGAGAGGGTTCAAGTACATCCACTTTCTGAAAACGGCGGTTCAGGGCCTGATCCTTCTCAAAATACTTTCGGTACTCCTCAAAGGTAGTAGAACCCATGCAACGGACCTGACCTTTTGACAGGGCGGGCTTTAACAGATTAGAGGCATCAAGACTTCCCCCGGAAGTTGCACCTGCTCCAATGATAGTATGGATTTCATCAATAAAAAGAATCGAACCCGTCGCCTCATTCTGTTTTTCCAACGCCTGTAGAACAACTTTTAAGCGCTCCTCAAAATCCCCTCTGAATTTTGTTCCTGCCAAAAGAGAGGCCATGTCCAGGGAGTAGACAGTTGTTTTACTAAGTGATTGAGGAACCCGGTGTTCAACAATCGCCTTCGCCAATCCTTCGGCAATAGCAGTTTTCCCAACTCCAGAATCACCCACAAGAATAGGGTTGTTTTTACGGCGTCGGCTTAATATTTGGATAATCCTTTGAATTTCTTCCTCTCTTCCTATGATTGGATCAATTTTCCCCTTACGAGCAAGTTCATTAAGATTGGTTGTGAATTCATTCAAAGCTTTCTCAAACTTTTCTTCGCGCTTAAAAGTCTCTCCCGGTGGTTCCACTGAAGGGTCTTCATGTCGGTTGGCAGATTTGTCGGAGGTGTGTGCAATTTTTTCCACCACATCAATTCTAGTGACACCTTGTTTTTCAAGAAAATAGGTCGCATGTGATTCTTTTTCAGAGAACATGGCAACAAGTAGGTTGATGGCCTGTATAGATTTTTTGCCTGAACTCTGAATGTGAATAGCTGCTCTTTGAATTACTCTTTGAAGACTTAAAGAAATTTCTGGCTGATACGAAATACCATTCTCTCGAGCAATTTCTCTGAGTTGATCATTTCCAAATTGCTTTCTGTTGAGATTTTCAATCTCTTCTTGAGTAAGGATCGAAAAATTTGAATCTTCTTCTAGAAAACCAGACAGGTCTTTTTTGAGGTCCCCCATGTTGGCACCACAATCAATCAAAACCTCTACAACATCTTCATCCTCAAGCATTGCGAACAACACATTTTCCAAGGTAAGAAATTCGTGTTTTTTCTCATTCGCTTTTTTAATGGCCTTATTTAATATTTGTTCTAAATTTTGACTTATCATAATAAATACCTCTCTCGTAACATTATAGACGAAGATGGTGATGAAAGCGAAAAAGGCAAGGTGTTAGAGAAAACTTTGTCTAAGAGTCAGACGGCTCGATACTGCATTTTAACGGGTGCCCATTTTCGCGGGCATACTTGATCACTTTAGCTACTTTTGACTCTGCCACTTCAAACGTGTAAATCCCGCAAATTCCGAAACCCTTCATATGCACTTCAAGCATTACTGTATGGGCCTCTGAATCAGTTTTGCTAAAAAATCTTTTAAGCACCAACACCACAAATTCCATAGTGGTATAGTCATCATTGTGCATAATGACCCGATACATACTGGGCCGCTGCAGTTTTGGTTTTTTTTCAACTGCAACTCCTGATTGTCCGTTATGATCGGTTTCTGAAGACATATATCTGTATTAAAGGTTAATATTCATGTTGATTAATAAAGAGAATGCACCAATTCCAGGTGAAAGGCAACAACCGTGAACTCAGATTCAGCTGCAATAAAAAATAGACTTTTAAAAAATCAAAAAAAATTGAAATCATATTTACAAAAAAACAAAATCGAAGCCTTCAGACTCTACAATAAAGATATTCCTGAGTACCCTTATCTAATCGACATCTATGGATCCCATGCCGTTGTCTATGAGCAGGGTAAAAAAATAGGCGATGAAGATTCTATAAAAAGAGAGACTCATCAAAATGACATTATGCTTGCTCTCGAGGAAGGTCTTGGGATCAAAAGAGAATTTCAACATTTTAAAATTCGAGAAAAACAAAAAGGAAACAATCAGTATCGGCCTATTGAAACAGGCTCTGGGGATTTTTTTCCGATCAACGAACCACCTTTTAAATTTTGGGTAAATTTAGAACGTTATCTAGATACTGGGCTCTTTTTAGATCATCGACCCCTAAGACAACACTTATTGGAAAACTCTAAAGATAAGAAAGTCCTGAATCTCTTTTCTTACACAGGCTCTCTCAGTGTCGCCGCGGCCTTAGGAGGAGGAACAGTAACTTCTATCGATATGTCAAAAACGTATTTAGATTGGGCCTATGAAAATTTTCTTCTCAATAACCTCGATCCTAAAAATCATGTTTTTTATCAAGCCGATGTTTTAAAAGAAGTGAAAAAAAGAAAAGAAGAAAAGGAAAGTTTTGATCTGATCATCCTGGATCCTCCTAGTTTTTCTAACTCCAAAAGGATGGAAGAGGACCTAGATATTGAAAGGGATCATCCCATTTTAATCAGGGATACCATGTCCCTATTGGCCCCGGGTGGGATCTTGTATTTTTCTACCAATAAAAGAAAATTTGAACTCCACCACATCATCAGTGAAACCTATAAAGTAAAAGAGATCTCCCAATGGACCATCCCACAGGACTTTCATTCCACCCAAATCCACCAGGCCTATAAAATTGAGAGGATTCTCTCAAAAGAATAACAGACAATAAGAAGACATAAGCTCTTGATATAATTTAAATTATACGATGCCGCTGTAGTCATCACTCCAGTCATTTAGAAAGACCCCATGTGAAATTCATCCACTAGTTGAGGTATGTAAAAATGACTATGCGGATGAGTTTTAAATCTGAAATTTTAAGGAGGATGGGTATGGATTGACCTTCTGACCATTTCATTGATAGAAAAACCGGAATCTATTAGGGGGAATTCATGAGACTATCAGTTTTTCTTATTACTCTTTTTTTGGCATTACCTATTTTCGCTGAAACGACAATCCCAGCTGAGTATCAGATCAGCTCTCTCACCACAATTGAGGTAAGCAGTGATGAGTTCAATAAATTTGAAAATATTGACTACGGAATGACATCTGGCATGGTTCAGGACAGCATTCCTCCCAGGACTCTTGATGACAGGCTCAACACGGGTGGAAAAATCATTCAAACAGCTAAGGATATGGTTGCCTTAGGTGAGGCCATCTATGATTTAGTAAAAAAAGGTAAACCAACCAATGTGACCGATTACGCTCCTATCAGTGTTGTGCCACGTGATCCAATAACCAAGGAATACGTTGACCCTTTTGAGCTAGAAGGTTTTTCTATGCCAGTAGAGAAAAACTTTATTACTAGCATTAAAAATGGTTTTGGTCAGGAAGTGGTAAAATTCTCATACAAGGTTTTATATTCTTATGGTGGTTCTTATAATGGAAAAGGTCGCTATCTTGCCAATGTGATTATTGTTCCTGGTTCAATCAGAACATCTTTTGGTTGGGATTTTACTGCTACTATGAAACTTTCCGGCATAATGAATCATGGGACAAAAGAAAATCCGGTTGCGGGAATAATGGTTACAGTTAAATACCAAATGAATTCCTGGATCACTGCTTTCGAGCGTAATGATACGATTCATATCAACGGAAATGGTTATTTAAAAAATCACAATAAATAAACTGCCTCATCACACTTGAGTTTCACCCTGAAAAATCAGGTGTGATGGGTATAATCTCCTCAGAAACAATCAGATAGAGACTTAAAAAACGATACATAAGCCTTTTTAAAAGCCTTCCCATAATCATAAATTGAGCACATTTGAGTCAAACAGGTTTTTTGTTCCGTTGCATTGACTTCTCCCATCTGGATTTGAGCCTGGGCCTTATGAAAGCGACCTTTAATTTCAACACCTTTTAGCTTCAGCACTAGATCTGCTTCACGTGGATCAGTCACTTCAAAGTACCCTTTTAAAGCAAGATCATCCGTAAAAGAAAAGTTTATACCGTACCCGGACGCATGATAAAAAGTTTTTTCAGGGATGTAGACGTTGCAGTTTGCGGATGCACTTGAAATAGAAAATGCCAAACAAAGTAAAATCCATGTTTTCATCACTTACTCCTGGTAAAAAAAAGGCCCGCATTTCTGCGGGCCTACGAAGAAAAAGGTATCTTTAAGATTAGACCTTAAAACCTTTAAGCTTGTCAGCAAGAGTTGATGGCTGAGCAACTTCAGGTTTGTAATTAGATTTATACTCTCCAGAAGCAACAGCTTTCATAGAAAGTGCAATCTTTTTGGCTTGCTTATCAATAGAGATAACAATGGCCTTAACTTTATCACCTTTAGTGACTTTATCTGATGGCTTCTCCACTCGGTCTTCAGATATCTCTGAAATGTGAACAAGACCTTCAATGCCAGTCTCTAACTCAACAAAAACACCAAATTCTGTAATACGAACAGCTTCACCTTCTACGGCAGAACCAACAGGCATACGCTCTTCAATTCTCTTCCATGGATCTTCTTCAAGTTGCTTTAATCCAAGACAGAATTTTTGATTTTCTTTGTCTACAGTAACAACTGCGGCCTTAATTTTTTGGCCTACTTTATATTCTTCAGAAGGATTTACATTTTTCTTAGTCCATGAAAGGTCAGAAACATGAATAAGAGCATCCACTTCCTCACCAAGATCAATGAATAGACCAAAATCAACGATCGCTTTAATCGTCCCTTCAACAACTTTTCCAACTGGGTAATTTATTGCTAAATCATCCCATGGATTTGGCATAAGCTGCTTAAGACCTAAAGAAATACGCTTATTTTCTACATCCACTTCCAATACAACAGCATCAACTTTTTCGCCTACATTGTATGTTTTGTTAGCAGATTTTTTGTTCGTCCAGCTCATTTCTGAAACATGAATGAGACCTTCAATACCATCTGTAAGTTCAACGAAGATTCCATAATCTTTAACAGATACGATTTCTCCAGAAACTTTAGAGCCTGGCATATACTTATCCTTAGCTGACTCCCAAGGATTCGCCTGAACTTGTTTAAGTCCAAGAGAAACTCTTTCCTTAGAAGCATCATACTTAAGAATTTTAACATCAATTTCATCACCAACATTAAGAAGGTTAGAAGGATGTTTCACGCGGCCCCAAGACATATCAGTGATATGAAGAAGTCCATCCACTCCTCCAAGATCAATAAAGGCACCGTAATCAGTAATGTTTTTCACAATACCTTTAACGATCATTCCTTCCTGAATCTGAGTAAGAGTTTCATCTCTCATCTTTCCACGCTCTTCGGCAAGGATAGCACGACGAGAAAGGACGATGTTTCCACGCTTCTTATTAAATTTAATAACCTTGAATTCCATTGTCTTACCAATAAACTTATCAAGATTCTTAACGGGACGGATGTCAATTTGTGAACCAGGAAGGAACGCCTTAACCCCGATATCAACAGAAAGACCACCCTTAACTTTTGTGATGACAGTACCTTCAACAGGTTCACCTTTTTCACAAGCCTCAGAGATTTTATCCCAGGCTTTAAGGATTTCAGCTTTATCTTTAGAAAGAACAAGGTTCCCCATTTGGGATTCTAGTTTTTCAAGATAAACCTGAATATCGTCACCAACTTTAACCTTCATGGTTCCGTCATAGTTGCGGAACTCACGAGCGAGTACAAGACCTTCTTGCTTGTAGCCGATGTCGACTGTTACGAATTCATCATTCATCGCAACGACTTTTCCGTTAAAAACTTCGCCTTCAGCGAAATTCTTAGCTCCGGCGGAGTTGATGAGGTCAGAGAATTCAGATTTAGCTTTTTGTTCTGGAACGTCTCCGATTTCGAAGTCGAACCCTTTGACCCAAGCTGGGATGTCAAAGTTAGTTGTAGATGCAGTTGTTTTTGTGGTGGCCATAATATAGCCCCCCTTTTTAGACATTAATTCTCCTACTGGAGAGCGCAAAATATAAATGATTTGAAGTGATTAAGCGAGTTTTTTTTGTTTTTGAGTGTACCGTAACCGCTGAGTGTAAAGTTTTTCATAATGCTGGTGGAGCTCTTCTACATATCTTTCAAAGTGGTGTAAGTTAGTGAACTCGACTTGAGCCTCTTTGAGTCCCTCTAAGTAACCGGAATAATTAATTAAAATTTTAAATAACTGGTCTTTAAGTTCTCTCCCATCCTCTGGGTGATAGGTCTCACCAAGCTTACCCTGCTTGATCATTTGCTGACGTGTGGATGTTCTTGGCAACAAAACGGGAGTTTTAGTGACAAGAGCATAGAGATCAAGTTCGCTAAAAAGTTCTCTACAGGGAAGACCCACAAAAATATCACAATCTCTAAAACTTCCCCAGGAGAGGTCTTTGGTTTCAAAACTAAAGTGCATCTCCAGGTGTCTTTCCAGAATCATTCTTTTCAATTCATCATAAAGAGAATGATTGTACCAAGAGATATCTGTGACAAACACAAAGATGAGATTCTTCTTAAAATCGATAGCATTAAGCTTATGAAACAATGGAATAATTGAATCAACAAAAATTTTAATAAACTTTAAGTCTCGCTCTGTTTTTGGAACAAAAGTCTGGATTTTTATTGTAGCATTCTTAGTTTGAGTCTCTAAGGGCAAATGAGGAAGTTGCAATCCTAGACCGGTCACAAAAATCTTTCTTTTGGGCACTGGAAATTTCTCTTCGGCAAGGTCTTTAATGTTAGGGAAAAATGTCAAAATTGAATCAGTCCTGGAAATTAACCAACGATCGAACAGGTTGTCTTTTTTCCAACCTACGTTTTCATTAAAAGTAAACACCATTGGAATCTGAGTTAAGGATCTCAGGATAAGACCTAAGGGCAGGAGGGTATCATAATTGTAGGTATGGATGAGGTCTATTTGTTGTTTTTGCAAAATATGCTGTAATTGAAAATAAAAATTTAGTTTTAAACGCCATCCCTTTAAGCCTCCCTGGAAATAAAGCCTGGGAATGTCCTGTTTTTCGGCTTCAAAATCAAGAAGTGATTTTTCATGGGTCAAAAGGAAGGGAGATCCTCCTATATTTCTAAAATTATCTGCGTCTGAAAGGCATCTACGTTCCGTCGTCCCCCAATCATCAGACAGGCAGATAAAGAGAACGCTTAAATCAGAGAGTCTAACTTTTTCACGCATCACTTATCCACAATATCAGCAGTGACTGAGCCGATTTTAATTTTTGCCTGGGCTTTTAATAACGTGCGCTGGTTATCATCTGAAAACCAAAAGTATAAATCTCCACTTTTTAAAGTTGCTCCGGAATAATTGGTTGTGGCATGGATACGTATCGCCTTTTTATTTCCCTTGATTGTTTTAATCGTTTCTCTTCCCTCTACCACAGACTTAAAAATAAGAATTTTACCCTTATTTATAAGGGGGATCTCATATAAATCTCCATTTTTAAGAGGAAGTCCTTGATAAAAAAACAAAACAGAAAAAGGATCAATACTAAAGTAGGGAATATATTTTTCAATTTTTTTGTCTTTCACGTCTCCATTGGATTTTTTCTGATGGTAAAACCAATAAGTTTTAAGCTGGTCTCTGTCATGTAATTGAAGGTCATCAACGTCTTGTTTGGTTTCTCTTTGAATGAGGCTGTAACGGGATGAAAGAAAATCATCTTTGGTGACATAAGTGTCAACTGTATCATCGAGCTCATAAATGTTGCTGTAAAAAGGAGCAGATTTAAAACGAGCATGAAAATGCCATACCTCTTTTTGATTAATGGTTTTCTTACCTTTGTTGAGAATCATGATTTTTCCTACAGTCATTCCGAGGTAATGAATATCAAGGAAAATTTTCTGACCTTCAAAATGGTTTGGCCGATAAAGGTCCCATACTTTTTTCGCTTTAGAATTAATGCTTAAAAAATGAGTTGGATAATCCTTGGGATAAACCTTCTCTTTTGGGGTTGAAGCAGAATGAGTTTTAGCGTTTGCCATTTTTTCTTTTTGAACCGAAACTTCATTTTCAACTAATTCTTTTTTTCTTAGGTTTGTTTTTTCAATCTTAGGATTAACTTTTGAAAGGGCCTCCTCCTCTGAAGGCTTCGCCACCTCAGCGGGAAGAACTTCAAATTTCTCCAGAAGTTTTTCATCGGAGTTTGCTACGATTGATGGTTTTACAACTTCTGAGGATTTTTTTAAATCTTTTTCAAAATCCTTTTGTTTCCAACTCGAGCAGCTAAACAAGATCAAAAAAAATAGAAAACGACTTTTCAATTGATATTCCTTATTGAAGACCCTCAATTATTTTAAAGGACTAGGAACAAGAATCAAGACGGAGGACTTTGCACAGGTCATCTATCAGTTCTTTTTCTCCACTCATGAACTCAACTTTAACTTTGGTAAAAAGAATGCGGCTATCAAGAGAGACTCGCTTAATCTTAACCATGTCCTTTTCTGAACAAAGAATAATTGCTGACTTCTGAGTGGCCTTGATCAGCAGGTCATTTACATCTTCGAGCGTAAAAAAATAGTGGTCTGAAAAACTCACCTTTTCACAGATCTCAACTCCAAATCTTTCAAGATATCGGTAAAAAGAATCAGGTGTAGCAATAGCAGTTACTGCAATCGCCTTTAGCCCCTTGAGCTCATGAACGGAAAAGATAAATTTATCGTGAACATCGAAGACTCCCAGTGGTTGATAGCAGGTAAGGGCCATGGGAGGTTGATGATGAAAGTGTCCTGAAATGATTGTTTTTAAATTATCAAGTTTTTCTCTGGATACCATATCGGCCCTAGAAATGATGATGGCATCAGCGTCTTTCAGAGCACTCATCCCCTCTCTCAGGTAACCAAGGGGGGCAACTTTATATAAATTAAGTGACATTGTTGCATCGAAAAGAACAATGTTATAGGAACGGAAGATTTGCAAATGCTGAAACCCATCATCTAATAAAACCACATCAGGCAAAACTTCAGAGAAGTACTTATTTAAATTTTCAGCACGCCTTTTACCAACAATGACTGCTCCCTTTTTCATCTTATTTGAAATCATGAGCGGTTCATCACCGTAGTCAAAAGGATTTAGCCTGAATTTTTGACCGGATTTCAATAGGCCTGAGGAGTTTTCGAGCTGTCCCTTATAACCTCTGGTGAGCACAACGGGGGTTAATCCTTTTTCAATTAACCAATCAGTAAGCCAGACAATCGTTGGGGTTTTTCCTGTACCGCCAAAAGATAGATTACCAACAGAAATGACCGGTACTTTAAATACTTTTTTCTTTAGAACACCATATTCGTAAAATGATCTTCGAATCCGATAAACCCACTCCCAGGCAAAACTAAAGGGTGTAAGGGCGGTGCCCCTTAAAAGGGATTTAAGTCTAATCCTATTTTTTAACAAAGATTCACTCATGGATAACCTGCGACATATAGATAGGAACAGAAAAAGCCTCTCCCGAGAGAAGTTTCCTGGTTTCCTTAAGTTTCGCTTTCAATTCATTATAAATCTTTTCATTTGTTGTCCAAGTCTTAATTACTGAGGAAATCAAGGACGGATTTACTTCTCCCTGTATAAATTCAGGGAACAATCTTTGATTGTGGATAATATTGGTAAGAGAAATGGGGCCCTGATATTTGATCAAATTATAAAAAATAAATTCATTCAATAAACTTGCCTTGTAGCAGACCACCGTAGGAAGCTCAAATAGACCAGTACTAAGCGTAACGGTTCCACTGGCCGCTATGGCAAAATGGCACTCCTTCATGGCCTTGATTAAATCCTCTGAGGAATAAAAAACATCCACATCATTTTTATACATTTCGTAGATATCTGTATTTATGTGACTGACAGTGACAAGACACACCTTAATGTCCATCACCTTTCTTAGGATGTGAATCGTTTTTATGAATTCAGGAAGTAAACTTAGAACTTCAAAATTTCTGGAGCCCGGTAAAAGCAAGATTTTTAATTCCTTTCCCCAACTACCGAAAGGCTTTTCAGGAATCAAACTGAGTTCATTTTTATAGGTGATCATCAGCGGATGTGGGATAGACTTAATCTGTTTTACTCCTTTGGAACCAAACCATTCTTTTTCAAAGGGAAGTATCGTAAACAGGGTATGCACATTTTCTGAAAGCCGAGCTGCACGGTGGGCCTTCCAGGCCCAGGCCTGGGGAGCAACGTAGTAGAGGATCTTAACTCCATGGCGCTTGAGTTTTGCGGCAAGCCGCATATTAAAATCTTGAAAATCTATGAGGATTGCAGTCTGAGTTCCACGGCTTAGGACTTCACTTTCAATTTTTTTCAGGGCTTTAAAGTAAAAAGGAATTTTACCAACAACTTCTGAGAACCCCATACTTGAGAAATCTTTTAAGTGATAGAGGAGCTCCACACCATGATTTCTTAAGCTGTCTCCCCCCACTCCATAGAATTTCACATCCGGACAAAGCTTATGAAGCTCGGGAAAAAAACTCATGGCATGCTCTTCACCAGATTTTTCTCCGGCAATAATTAAACAACTATTCAAGATCTTTTACCGTTACTGGTAACTGAGTTTCTAACGAATTTAAGGTACAATCAACCAGGTGGACAGCATTCAACCCATCCTTAAGATTTATGACCGAAGGTTTGTGATGAAGAATAGAAGAATAAAAATGCTCATGCTCTAGAAGGAGATGATCTCTTTTAGGGTACAAGACTTCCTTAACAAAACTGCCATCATTAAAATTTGAAGAACTTGCTTCATAAATCTTATTTGTAAAAAGATCTACCAGGATCATCCCATCTTTCGACGTTACTTCTAGGTCACGAACCTCTTTCACAGCATTTCGACCTACCACGATGGATGCCTCACATTTATTCTCCATCAAAACATGGATAGCAACATGGTCCCATTTTTGAGTTCTTATCTTGTGACCGGTGGCAGAAATCATTTTGGGTTTTTGTTTGAAAAGAAAAGACAGCAAATCCAGATCATGAATGGCAAGATCCTGAACCACATCCACATCTGTTGCTCGCCCTTTAAAAGGAGCAACCCGGTTAATTCGCACAGAATAAGGTGGATTTAGCCTTTGAAACCTTTCGCGAAGCTGATCCCATGCTTCATGAAAACGCTCCGAGTGACCTATCTGAATAATCAGATTTTTACCGCCAGCAATCTTTCGAAGTTCTTGAGACTCCTGATCATCAGAACAAAGGGGCTTTTCACAAAAGACATGCTTATTATTCTCTATGAGATACTTTACCAGCTCAAAATGAGTTGATGTGGGTGTAACGATAAAAGCTGCATCTATTTCATGAATAACTTCTTGAATATCACTTACCACTTTAACCTTGGGATGGTTCGTACGTGCAAGATCCTGACCTGCTGGAAATTTCTCCACAATGGCCACAAATTCTGCAACAGCTTCATGAGCGACAACCTTCTGACAATGCCATTTTCCAAGATGACCATACCCTAAAACTGCAACTCTAACTTTTTTCATTTTATCACCTTGAGAACTTGTTCTAAAAATTAACCGGCCATAAATGGTGCGATACCGATTTCAGATTTTTGTATAAAGGCAGCAATGTCCTGAATAACTGTGTTGTTTTTGAATTCATCCATTAACTCAGGGTGATTGATAAAGGCCCTGGGAGCAAGAGCGGAGGCTTCCATCGTTCTGTAAAAATCCACCACCTCTGAAACAGTTTCTTTGGAATGGCCTTGACGTTTTAACCCAATGATATTGATTCCTTTAAGACGTATCCGGTTACCATAAGCCGTACAGAAGTTTGGGACATCACGATCAATGGCAGAAGCACCGCCAATATAGGCCCCTTTACCTAGGGTCACAAACTGAGAAATACCTGTGTTACCACCAATAATCACCCGATCACCTATGGTCACGTGTCCTGCAAGATTGACTGAATTGGCAAAGGTGAGGTTGTTACCCAGATTACAATCATGAGCGATATGACAATAGGCCATGAAAAGAGAGTTTGAGCCCACTATTGTTTTTTTATCTTGTTTTAAAGTCCCTCGGTGAATGGAGACGTATTCTCGAAAGGTATTGTTGTCCCCAATAATTGTTTCAGTGGGCTCCCCCTTGTAGGAATTGTCCTGAGGAGGTGCACCGATGGAGCCAAATTGATAAAATTTGTTGCCAGCTCCAATTTTGGTGTAACCATCTACGACTACATTTGAATGAAAAAAACAATCATCACCAACCTCAACATTCGGTCCTATAACGCAAAACGGACCAATTTGGACATTTTTTCCAATTTTTGCTTCAGGGTGAATAAATGCCATAGGATGTGCTTGATAATTGAGTGACATAATTTCTCACTTTTTATAGATAATTAATTTTTAATGATGCCATAATATTTGTCTGTGAAATCAACTCTCCATCGGAGTAAATTTCACAATCATAAACCTGTAACGTGCCTCGTACTTTTTTTAAAGTTGCATGAATTTCCAGATCCATCGGCGGGAAAATAGGTTTTCTAAACCTTGCTCCATCCACTCCTAGAAGTTGTACGTCTAATTTCGCCTGGTCGATTGGTTTTTCAAGACAATTCACAACCAGGAATGAAGCCGCCTGTGCCATCATCTCAATTTGTATGACTCCAGGTAGTATAGGTTGACCAGGAAAATGTCCTTCCAAGATAGATAAATGACTTTCTACCTTGAACAAACAAATGCATTTACCACCAATCATATCTTGATTATCAAATGGTGGTTTTTTTTCTTTTAAATTTTCCGGCAGGATCACTTCCTTTACGGAATCTATAAAGAGAAAAGGACTCCTATGAGGAAGAAAACTCATGACCTGATTTTTATCCATTAACATCGTTAGTCCTTCGATTTATCCTTTAAAGACATTGTACGAAGATAAGCAACTCCCCTCATCCACTCCCTAAGATCTCTAGCGGGATGACCCCCAAGTTTTGAACCCGCGGGCCAGATGGCTCCTTCATTGACTTTCGCCCCGCCTGCCACCTGACTTCCAGTACCAATAAAAGCATCAGGACCTATGGCCGCTCTGCCCCCTAAGACTACAAAATCTTCCAGAACAGCACTTCCAGCAACTCCACTTTGACCGCAGATAATACAACCTCTTCCCACTTTCACGTTGTGTGCAACCTGAACCAAATTATCGATACGCGTGCCAGATCCAATAACAGTGGGAGAAAAAGTTCCCATATCAATAGAGGTATTTGAACCAATCTCTACATCATCCTTAATTTCTACACCACCGAAGTGCCAAATTTTCAGATGATGTCCGTTCCTAAAGGTATAACCATAACCATCAGATCCAATAACTGTCCCAGAGTGTATCCGACAATCTTTGCCTATTTTAGTAAAAGGGTAGATAGTCACGTTAGAAAAGATTTTTGTTCCCTCACCAATTTCTGACCAGGAATGGATGACAACTCCTGGCATGATTTCAACATCTTTACCTATCTTCACATGCTCACCGATAAACACATTTTGAGCAATATAAGCGGCAGGATGAATCTCGGTAGTGCCCATCTGGCGGCCATCAACCTGGGTATTAACCCACTTCATTTTTTCATCATAAAAGGGTTTTGAAATGAGGGCCAAACTTTGGGCCACATTTGAGGTGGTGGCCAACCAGGAAAGTTTATCAAGGTCAGATTTAACATCATCCCCGAGGCTGAAAAAAAACTTTTCCTCAATGATAACTCCCACTCTAAGAGAAACTGCTTTTTCGAGCTGGAACTTAAGTTTTTGTAGGAATTTTGAATTTTTAATAAAGACGAGAGAATTTTCAAGTAATGAATCTAAATGAGAAATGGCCAGAATCTCTTCTGGCCACGTCTGATTTTGGATAAACTTTAAACTTGAGTCAAACTGAGATAATTCCTGGAGCTTCAACCCGCCCTCCACTCTTTACTACTTGGTGTACTTTTTGTCGTAGGCCTTAATCACATCGTCTGTGAGGTCTTTTTTCTCTTCTGCGTAAACGATGGGTGCTGCAGACAGCTCAAATGTCATGGCCACTTTATTAACCTTAGAAACCTCATCAATGATAGGACGTAATTTTTCAAGAATTGGCTTTTTCATATCCTGTTCCAATTTTTGAATTTCACGCTGATACTCCATGGTTTTATTCTGAAGTTTAAGCATCATTTCCTGAATTTCACGCTCTTTTGTAGAACGAGCATTTTCAGCAAGGACCATGGCCTGTTTTTTATAATCTTCCTGAGCTTTTTTAATTTTATCTTCTTCTTTTTTCAGGATCGCTTTTTTATCATTAAAGGATTTCTCTAGATTTTTTTGAACAGATTTTCCCTCTTTAATAGAAGTAATAATTTTTTGAATATCAACTAATCCAACCACAACAGATGAAAAAGAAGAAAAACTAAAGGTAACTAGAATCAAACTCAGTATCATTTTCATAATTAAACTCCTTGGAAGGAAAACATATCATTCTTTAAAATAATTGTCCTATGTCAAAATTAAATTGATTGGAACTCTCTCTCTCAAGTGGATTCACTGGGAAACCAAACTCAAATCGTAGCACTCCAATAGGAGAGAACCACCTAAAGCCAAATCCGTAATCTGCGCGGAGGGAATAGTCGCCCTTTTCCCCTAAACGAGTTTCATAAACGTTACCTGTATCATAAAAGACCACCCATTTCAGACCAGCTTCTTTAATGAGAGGATGCTCAAATTCTAAGGTTCCTAATAAACTAAAAAGACCACCGAAGTTAAAGTCTTCTAAACGATTTGTTTGGGTATTTCTAGCCTTTCTAATGGGACCAATATCTTCAAGATTAAATCCCCTCATATTTCTAGCTCCACCCATGGAGAATTTTTCAACCCGGGGGATTTCACGAGATGTGGTTTTAAACAACTGAGAAAGATTTAGACGAGACCTTAGTACAAGATCACCCCATACAGGCTTATAAAATCTTCCTTCTAGCTCACCTTTCATCCATCTCATGGTTCCACCAAGTCCAGTGTACTCAACTGATCCAGATGTGTAGTAACCATTGGTTGGTTCAAAAATATTATTCCGCTTGTCACGAATAATTGAGGCCTGAATGGAAGAGGCAGAACCATTCTCCACCTTGGGATCAATTCCCTCATTAATAACATTACTCACATTATTATCTTCGTAACGATAAGTTAAAAATAAACGGGTGTACTCAAAAATAGGATGACCAACTCGAATATCCCCTCCGTGCTTTCTGTAAACAAAAGACCTGATGAAAAAAGAAAGAGTTTGGTAATAATCGGCGCCTGCTGTCCACTTGGAGTCAAAAAGATAGGGCTCAGTGAAACCAACATTATAAATTTGCTGACGATTCGAGTAGGAAAGGTTGGCATTTATGTTTTGCCCTAAACCCCTAAAATTGTTTTGCGCTACTGAGGCCTGAACAAATCCCTGGGTGGCCGTGGAGTATCCAGCACCAAGAGAAATCTGTCCAGTAGGTCGCTCTTTTATAGAAATTTCTACATCTAGGATGTTGTCAGTGCCTTTTCGCGTAATGGTGTTAAAGACGACACTTTCAGGCTGAAAAAACCCTAAGCGATTGACATTTTCTTTTGAAAGACGAAGTTTCGAACCAGAATACATGTCTCCTTCGTGGATTTTAAGTTCACGACGAATAACCTTATCTCTTGTTTTAGTATTTCCTTTCATGATGATCTTACCAAAGTAGGCAATAACACCTTTTTCAAATGAAAAAACCACATCCACTTTATTCTCGCCGGGGACGACTTCAAGGGTCCTCAGAACGTTAGCGAATGCATACCCCTTATCCTGGTACATTTCTGTAAGGGTTTGGATATCAAGTCGTAAATTTTCCTCGTTGTAGATGTCACCATTTTTTAGCTTTAACTTCTTACTCATCTCCTTGTTTTCGAAGAGAAGTTCACCGTTAAATGAAATATCATTCACCGTAAACTGTGGTCCCTCTTCAATGCGAACAGTGATGAAAATCCACTTTTTATCTTCTGAAGCTGTCACCTCAGGATTCTGGATATTAACCTGAAGGTAGCCTCGGGTTTTGTAGTAGTATTTTAATCTTTCGACATCAGTTTGAAAGTTAATCTCTTTAAAATTTCCGGAACCAGAGAGAAAAGAAAAGTAAGACTCCTCCCGTGTCTGCATGAAATTTTTCAACTCCTGATCCAGGATTTTTTTATTTCCAAGAAAAGTAATCTTTTTTACACGAACCTTATCCCACTCTTTAATAATAAATTTCAAGTCAACGGAACCATTTTTATTATCTTTAATCTGATAATTTGCAAGGGCCAGGAAATAACCTTTTTCTTCATAGTGTTTTTGAAGTAACAGAAGATCATTCTTAAGTGTTGAAACATCAAGAATGTTAAATTCCTTAGTCTTTATTTGTTCTTTCAGGTCATCATCATTTATTTCATCATTTCCAGAAAAACTGATTTTTCCAATGATTGGTTTTTCCTTGAGTTTAAAAAGAAGAATATTTTTTCCATTTGAGATTTTATGATAAGCCTCTACTTCTTCGAAATATTTCATCTCATAAATGTGATTAAGATCTTTTCTCAAAAGATAATTGTCCAAGATCATCTCAGCTCTGGTGCCTAATTTCTCAAAAATGGCTTCTGCTTCAACCTTTCGGTTCCCAGTTACCTCAATTGAATCAACACGAAACATCTCTCTAATAGGACCAATGGACTCTTCTGCTGAAACAGGAAATATCTGAATCAGTGAAAAAATAATAAGAAAAAGAAGCTGAGCTTTTTTCAATGAGAAGTTCCTTCTTCGGCATGTTGTCTTTGATAAAAAACAAGGAGGTTTCTTACGCAAAGAATTATGTGGTTAATTTTGTTTGCAGTAAAAAATTCTAGCCAATTATCTGACCATCTTCAATGACTATTTTTCGAGGAAAACAAGACGCAACCTTGTCGTCATGAGTCACAACTAGAAGAGTGGCCCCAAAATCTGCGGCGAGATTTTTGAGAAGAGTTGTTACCTTTTCTGAGTTTTTTGAATCAAGATTACCTGTGGGCTCATCACAAAGAAGCATTTTTGGTCGAAGAGATAAAGCACGGATGATGTTTACGCGCTGTTGTTCTCCCCCTGATATTTCAAATGGAAATTTCGAAAGACAATGAGAAACACCAAGTATTTTTGCCAATTCTTCAATATCTTTTTCAATGCTCTTTATATTTTTACCACCAATTCTTCCAGGAAGTAAGATGTTGTCTCTGCATGTCATCGATGGCAAAAGAAAGTGAAACTGAAAAACAAAACCAACGGTTGAGTTCCTAAAAAAAGCTAGGTCTTCATCATTCATGGATGTCAAATTTTTATGATCAATAATCACGTTTCCAGAACTGGGATGATCCAGACCACCTAAGAGATAAAGAAGGGTTGATTTCCCAGAACCAGAGGCCCCTCGGATAGCAACGAGCTCTTTAGACTCAATCCTAAGGTTGAGCTGACTTAAAACTTTAGTTTGTCCAAAGGACTTCTCAACATTTGAAAGTAAAATAAAACTCATTAACTAAACTCCTGTCGAAGTCCTTGTATGATGGGCTTCTTTTTAAGTCTTAGGTATCCGATAAATGAAGCAAGAAGGATCCAGATCAAAGAAATTCCATAAACGATAAAATAATCAGCAGTATCAAGTTTTATGCTTAGGGAAGAAAGGACGTAAACTTCACCCGGAATTTGAAGGAAGGAGAGATTTTGGAGACTCCAGTTAAAAAACAAAGAGAGGAGATGGGCCCCTACACAGGAAAGACTCCAGATGAGCATGACAGAGATAAGCCAAAATTGTGACAAAACTTTTAAAGAGAGGCCCACGGCCCTGAGGAAAAAAAAATCCTGTGCTTTTTTTTCCATAATATAGATCACGAAAGCAATAATATTAAAAACGGCAACAACCACGATCAGTTGAAGAATGAGGGAAATGGAGAACTTTTCAACTTTCACCGCCTCTATGAGAAAATCATACTCATTCCAAAAGGGTTTAACGATAAATTCAGGGCCTAATTCATTTTTTAATTTTCGCTGTTTTAAACTTAATATATCGAGGGATTTTAGTGGAGTCTGCGGGGGTTCTGTTCCTAAAATTAACAAATTTATCTTATGACCAGTTCCTAAGGCCACTGAAATGTCTGAGCGGTTAATAT
>CANHIY010000006.1 GCA_947461175.1 Bacteriovoracaceae bacterium | reverse complement strand
CAACAATTTCAGGAATGAAGGATTGCCCTCCAAATCCCGGGTTTACACTCATAAGAAGAACGAGATCAACTTTACCCCAAATGTAATCCGGCACAGAAGAGAGAGGAGTAGAGGGGTTAAGGGAAATTCCCACTGAAGGATAAATATTTTTAAGATAGCTTATAAACCGGTCATGGTGGATGATAGCTTCCCAGTGAAATGTAAAATTATGAAGACCCACTTTTTTAAATGAATCAGCAAAAAACTCTGGGTTTGTTACCATAAAGTGAGCATCTAACTTATGTTTTGTAATCGTTTGAAGTTTATTTAAAACCGGTTCCCCAAAAGTTAAGTTGGGAACAAAATGAGAATCCATGATGTCGAGATGGAGCCAGAGATCATCAATAGAATTGAGTCTTTCAATTTCTTTTCGTAAATCAAGAAAATCAGCAGAAAGTAAACTCGGAGAAATGATAACAGACATGAGATACCTCAAATTTAGGTCAATTGAATTTCAGATTTAATACCATTAAGTAATTCTCTGTCACTACAAGGCTTTTTCCCTTCAAGTTGGACCATCGCCAAGCGGATTGCACCATCAAGGCACCCCACTGCCAGTGAGCCCAAATCATTGAGAGCTTTTCCAGGAGGAATTTTCCCATGGTATTTTTCGGCCTCTAGTACCTTGAGTCTTTTTCCGTTTAAAAAGCAAAAAGTCCCAGGCCATGGGTCAAGGGCACGGATGAGATTCAGGACCTCTTTAACAGCCTGAGTTTCAAATTTAAGGTGACCCAGCTCCTTTGTGAGAGTAGGTGCAAAACTTACCAAAGACTCATCTTGTGTTGTGAAGGTAACTTTGTCGCTCAGGATATTTTGAATAAAATCATTTAACGAAAGGGCTGCCTGGAACTTAAGTCTTGTATATAAAAGACCTGTGGTTTCTGTTGGAGAGATGGAAACTTTATGAGAAAGGACGAGGTCTCCTGCGTCCATTTTTTTCACCATTTTTTGGATGGAAACTCCAGTTTCGTTATCACCGTTTAAAAGAGCATATTGAATGGGAGCAGCACCTCTGTATTTAGGCAGTAATGAGGTGTGGATGTTGAAACAACCAAGTCTTGCCACACTTAGCATGTCACTGCCTAAGAACTGGGCGAAGGCGAGAACCACAACAAAATCTAAATGGAGTGCCTTAAGCTCGTTCAGGAGCTCAGTCTCTTTATTGATATTTTCTGTTTGAAAATAGGGAATTTTTTTTTGCTTTGCAAACTCAATGACTTCTGGAGACTTCATCTCCATTCCTCTGTCACGAGGTCTATCTGGCATTGAAATGACTTTTAATAATTCAATCTGGGGATGGTTAAAAAGTATATCCAGAGTGGGAACTGAGAATTCAGGTGTCCCGCAAAAAACAACTCTTAGTTTTTTCATTTCTTTTTATCTTTTAAGATTTTTTTCTTATAAAAATTTTTCTTAAGATTGCTGAGCCTTTCAATGAAAACAATTCCATCGAGGTGATCGTTTTCATGTTGGATGCAAATGGAGAGAAGATCATCTGCCTCAAGCTCCAAGAACTCCCCCTTCATGTTTTGATATTTCACGTGAATGGATTTAAATCTTTTTACTTCTTCATAAACTCCCGGAACGGAAAGACAACCCTCTTCATAAGTCATGGAGCCAGATGTACCAGTAATAATGGGATTAATGAGAACCATTGGAGAAAAATTGGACATGCGCACTTCATCTTTTCCAGATGAGTTGGTTACAACTTCCCGGTCATAATCTATGTCTAGGACAAAAACTCTTTGGGATAGACCCACCTGAGGTGCGGCCAAACCAATACCTGGAGCGTGGTACATGGTAAAGAGCATGTTTTGGACTAATTTCTCAAGCTGTGAATCAAAGCCTGTTACTGGGGCTGCCTTTGCTGAGAGTACGGGATTTGGATAAGTGATGATGGGCATAGATTCGCCCTTAAGCTCATAATTTTCAATTTTCATAAAATTTCTTATAGCACAAAAAATACCAAAGCGACGAGCGTTGATTAGGCACGAAGTTTTCTATTCCTAAGATAAGTATTTAGGACAACTGCTAAAAAAATCGAGGGTATAAGTCCCGTTGCCACTACAGGAGGCAAAGTTCCTGAATTTCCTAGGGCCATTGAAGCGCTATAAAGAACCCAAAAGACGACTGTGATGAGGAGAGCTGTAACCACATTTTTTCCAAAGGAGCTTGATCGACGGTTTGGATTGAATATTGTCGACAAAGGAAGAAGGGCAAAGACCAAGCAGATAAAACTTAAGAAAATCTTGTTTAAGAGGAGGATTTCATATTCTGCGATATTAATTCCCGTTTTAGAGAGGCGTTTAACGAACCTTCTCAGTTTTAGAAAATTGAGTGTCGTCAGGTCTGCCTCAAACTCACCAAAATCTTCAGGGGATTCCTGGAGACGTACAACGCGCTCTGCTTCAAAACTTCTCTTGGGAAATGAGGCTGTATCTAAATCAGTCAGTTCAACCACTTTTTTTAATAACCATTCTCCACTCCGAAGAAAAGTTGCATTACTGGACTTGATGATGTTCTGGCCTTTATGTGAAGGGGAGAAAAAATAAAGTTCTAAATCATGGAGTGAAGTGGTTTTCCGGTCAAAGTATGAAAAAGAGGCAAAGTAATCAGACGTTTTATACCAAAATCGTCCTCCCTCAATTGAACTTCTTGTCAGGTACTTTCCCTCTGATTTTCGGCTTTTTTGAATCTCTTGTCTTTTAATTTTGTTGGCATAAGGTTCTATAAACCCCAGGTTGGCAAATTGCAATATCACGACAAAACCAGAACACATGCTGATTAAAAAATAGAGTTTTTGATAGGAGAAGCCAGCGGCGAGAATAGAGATCAGTTCAGCATGGCTTTTAAGCTTATTAAGAGAGAAGAGTGTTGAAACAAGACAGCAAATGGGGAGCATTTTTCCCATGAGGTCTGGCATCTTTAAGCCATACTCTAATAAAACTCTTTCACCTTCTTTACCCTGAAGGAATCCATTGATGAGGTCAGCCGTAGAAATTAAAAGAAAAAGGATCACGATTGAGCCTAAAAGACTTTTAAACCATTCCTTTACGATGAGTCGTGATAAAATCAGCATCATTTAATTATAAGGGGAAGGAGCGTTTTTGAAAACAAAAGGAGGATTGGTCTAATAATAATCTTTGCAAAAACCTGCATGAAGAAATTCCCCTTCCAGTTTTCAACTGCACGGGAAGAGTATGAATAATAAATTCTTACAAGTTCCTGGCCTGCTTTATACTCAAGTAAAAGATCTTTTAACTTTCGGTATTGGTTTGTGATTGGATGAGTGTCTCCATAACAAAAGGTCACAATATAACATCTTTTTGATTTCACAAAAATTTGCTCGTAAGCATCTCTAAAAAATTTAGGGTTTTTAAAGGATCTTTTTCGTAGGGATTTTCTCGCCAACTCTGAATTAATAACTTGATAGGGCTGATCTATAGAAAAAAGGACAAACTGATCCACGCATTTTTTTGCTTCTTCGCTGAATCGTGGGGAGGCATCATAAATCCGTGCCATTTCAAAATAAAGGTGGCTCATCATCAGCATTTCTCTTAAATCTTTTTTGGGATCAAAATTTTTAGGAGTTAAAGAATAAGCATCCTTAACCTGTTTGACGTCGGCCATGATCCGGAAATATTCATTGTATTTAAGGAGTGCATTGGCGTAGTTTCCAGCATCCATTGATTCTTTTCCAAAACGGGCCACAGTGATTCTATGCTCGAATCGGTGATTGAGAACAATAGACCTCTCGTTTTCGGGACGTTTTTTTGCCGCCATTGCCATATAAGAGATTTATCGGAAATTAGAGAAATGAAGTTAGAATTTAATAATGGCCGAAAGCCCAGTATCTGTTATTTTTTCATCCTTATAGACATAATAACCTGAGCTGAATTGTTCAGAATATTTTTGACCAAACTCAACTCCAAATCGAGGACCCATCCAGGAAACACCCCAACCTGTTCCTTTGAATTTTTGAACATTGTCATAAAACTGACCGACCCTTAGAAAGAAATCACTAAAAATGTTCATCTGAACAGCCCCTGCCCATTGGTAGCGGTCAGAAAAATTTTTAGTATATTGAAACCCTGTGTCTCCAATTACGGTAAATCGATCGGCGAGGGTATACTGAAATCCAGCGGTGACTCGCTCTTCACCGGGAGTGGTTCTGGTAGGGTCTGTTAAAACAAGCGCCAAAATAGTTTTCTCATCAATAATGTGGGTTAATCCTGCAGTTAGCTGATGATGAGTACGGTGCCTGTTTTTGTAGTTTATAGGAAGGCGGTCTTTAAGGTAGCCATAATTAAAACCCAAGGAAGTACGCTCCCCTATAGGGGCAGCTCCCGTTAGAACAACACGTTCTCGCTCATAATCGTTTTCATTTTGAGAGATGTAAGCTACCCCGCCTTTTACTTGACCATTATTGTCTGACATGAATAAGCCACGTGAGTCATTGTTCTTTGGGAAATTCTCACTCCTAAGGGAATTATCATTTTGCAAAGAGGTTTTGTATGATTGAAAAGAAAAACTAGAGCCATTAAAAAAACCCGTTGTGGACGGATTGAGAATCGACGATTCAGAAGAAAGAATGCTGGCGGCTCCCGCTCCTGCTGTAGAGAGGAGGCGCGTTGTTTGAAAGGGTCGAAATTGTGCCCAGGATTTGTGGCCCATGAGAAGTAACAGAGTTATGATTAAGACTTTCTTCATGAAGAAAAATGTAGAGAATAATTCACTCTTAAACAAGGATATTTATGAGAATAAGAAAAGCCATTATCCCGATTGCTGGAAAAGGGACTCGTTTTCTTCCAGCCACCAAAGAGATAGCTAAAGAAATTATTCCCATCATTAATGTGCCGATGATTCATTATATTGTTCAAGAGGCCTGTGAAGCGGGCATAGAGCAAGTGATTTTTGTCACAGCTTCTGGGAAATTTGCAGTGGAGGATTACTTTGACAGAAATCAGGAGTTAGAAGCTTTTCTAGAAAGAAATAATAAAATGAAAGAGCTAGAACTCATACGCTCTATTGGTTCCATGGTGAATGTTACAAGTGTGAGGCAAAAAGAACAATTGGGTCTTGGTCATGCTGTTTTATGTGCTAAAAGTATGATTGGTCATGAAGCCTTTGCGGTTTTACTGGGTGACGATATTGTCATCAATAAAAAACCTGCGATTCAGCAGCTCATGGACGTCTCCCTTTCTCAAGGAGGGGCATCAGTTATTGGAGTTATGGAAGTTCCAAGAAGCGAAACTAATAAATACGGGATTGTTAGAGGTGATATCATTAATGAAAAAACATTAAAAATGACAGGCATGGTAGAGAAGCCAAAACCTGAAGATGCCCCAACAAATCTGGCAACACCCGGAAGATATATTCTTACCCCAGAAATTTTCGACATTTTAGAAAACATCCCTAGAGGTGCAGGGAATGAGTATCAATTAACTGATGCAATAAATGTTTTGTGTCAAAATAGAAACGTTTTTGCTTATCAATTTGAGGGTGAAAGATACGACACCGGAAATGTTCATGGCTACCTCGATGCCACGATTGATTTTGCTCTCAAGGATCCTCAAACTCGGGATATGTTTATTGCTTCTTTAAAAAAACGGCTTACAAAAAATGGAATAACGTTATGATTAAATTTCTGGTTTTTATTTTCATATCAAGTTTTGCCCATGGGTATGTTCCAACGGTTGAATCACTTTTAAGGCATGGTGCAAACCCAGATGTGACAGTGAATGGTATTTCATTCAACTTGACCGTGAGAAAAATCGAGTCCTCTGATGAAAAAGAGTATTACAAAATATTTTTTATCAGAACTGAAGATGGTCTTAAGGCCGCTCAATTAAGACATAGTGGTCCGGTATTTTCAGATTCAACCGTAGACCACAAAGTTTCGTTTTCAGGGGTGGGACCTTTTACGTTTAAGTCTTCAGTAGAGAATGCAGAAAAAGGAGTCTTTTATGGGCTACTTCATTCTCTAGCGTTTAATAATGGTTCTTATTTAATCAACTATCTAAAGTCATTGGAAGTCCCTTTAAAATTAAATAATGAAATCATTAACAGGGAAAAAGTAGAGTTGCTGGCAGATTACAAACGATATCTGGTGCTCATAAATCAAGACAGAAGTGCCAGAAAGAGTGAGGTTAATCCCCTTTATCCAACAGATCCTTTGGCAAAGGAAAGAGTAAATGCCATCATGGCCTCACCCATGTACACAGACACCAATCAGGTTAAGCTCTCAAAGGTGGATGGTCAGATGTCTTGGGTTATTGATGCCGGTTCATTTCATGGAGTCGTCGCCCATGACAGTAGGGACATACAGAGCCTGACTCTTAAAACTATTGCAGGTGATTTTGAAATTTTTTGTAAGGACTACTGGGCCGTGGATGGTTCCCATAAAATTCCCCGTTTTTTAGTGCTTAAAACCTTTTCCGGAATCAAGTACGAGGTTGAAATCACCGGCGCTCGTTATCAACAGGATAATGAAGGTGATTTACAAAAACGGATGAGAAACTGGGATAAATCAGTTTCAGAAAAAGACTCAAACAAGTTAAGGCCTGAATTTCTTTTATAATGAAGATTGCAAGAATAGCTGTTAATTATCCATTAAAGAATAGTGGTCTTCATTATTATTATGAGGGATCACTTTCTAGAGGCCAGGTTGTAGATGTGCCCTTGGGTAAGAGGTCCGAACTTGGTTGTGTGTTAAGTACGGAAGAATCAAGCACGACTGTAGAAAAAGAAACCCCTCTCGATAAAATAAAAAAAATCAACTCCCTTCTCCCAGATTGGATTCTCGACGAGGAGGAGCTTAAGCTTTTTGAATGGATGTCTCAGTACTATCATTATCCTCTCGGTCAGTTGATATTTGATTCACTCCCTCATCATTTAAAAAGACCAAGAGATCTTCATCAAATTGAGGGGAAAAAAGGTGAGCCTGAGTTTTCTCCAAACGTTCACCAAAAAGAAATCATCGAGTCCATAGAAAAAGACCTGAATCACTTTCAGCGTCACCTCATTCATGGTGTCACAGGAAGTGGAAAGACCACTGTTTATCTGGAGCTCATAAAAAAAACCATTGCCAAGGGAAAAAGCGTTTTATTTCTTCTCCCTGAAATTAATCTGACGCCTCAATTCATATCCACCTTTGAAAAATACCTAGATGTACCCATCCTCTCTTATCACTCGGAGTTATCGGACTCCCAAAAATATCAGATCTGGATGACAGCAAGGAAAATGGATAAGGCAGCTTTTATTTTAGGTGTCAGAAGCTCAATATTTATTCCTATTTCAAACTTGGGTTTAATTATTATTGATGAAGAACATGATACTTCCTTTAAGCAGGATGATCGTTGTCCCTATAACGCAAGAGATGTGGCCTCAAAAAAAGCACAGCTTTTAGGCATTCCCATTGTAATGGGTTCAGCAACTCCAAGTCTTGAGTCCTACTATACTTTTCATCAAACAGTTTCACATCTTCATGAAATAAAGGAGCGAGCGGGGAATGCCTTCTTGCCAGAAATAAAGTTGATAGATGCCAGGGATAAATCTGATAAAGAGGATGATATCTGGCCTTTAGTTCCTCAATCCCTTGAGGCCATTAAAGAAGCATTTTTAAGAAATGAACAAGTTTTGGTATTTGTAAATCGTTTAGGTTTTGCCAATTTTCTACAATGCAGGTCCTGTGGGCACCAATTCCACTGCCCCAATTGTTCCATCACTCTTCGCTATTACAAGAAAAAGAATCATCTTGCCTGCCATCACTGTGAATATAAAGAACCACTCCCTGGGCAATGTCCCTCCTGTGGATGCTTAACTCTAAATCAGAAGGGGTTTGGCACAGAAAAAGTGCAGGAGGTATTAGAGAGGGTCTTTCCTGCAAAAAGAATAGAACGATTTGACCGGGACGAAATCAAAAATTTTAAACAACTAGAAGTGAGGCTATCAGATTTTCATCAGGGAAAAATTGATTTGATGGTGGGAACTCAAATGCTCTCCAAAGGCCACAACTTTGAAAAAGTGAAGCTCGTTCTGGTTTTAGGAATTGATAGTCAGCTCAACTTTCCTGATTTTCGCTCCTCCGAAAGAGTGTATCAAACTCTCACACAAGTTGCGGGCAGGGCCGGTCGTTATTCCCAAGATGGAAAAGTTTTCATTCAAACCCTAAACCCAGAAAGTAGCCTTTTTCAAATTATTAAAAACCATGATTTTCACCGTTTTTATGAGGATGAACTCGAGATAAGAAAAATATGTGAGTGCCCACCTTATAAAAGACTAGCAATGCTCCATTTTTCTTCCCGGTTTCAGGATCGACTCATTTCCCATGTCACATCAAAGGTATCAAACCTTATCAGATCGCTCATCCAGCATCACTTTAAAGAGGTGACAATTCTAGGTCCGAGACCTGCCCACATAGAAAAAAAATCCAACCAATTTACCTGGTCAATACTCCTAAAATCTAGTGATCTAGGACAGTTACATAACCTTCTGAAGACATTTGAGATGAATTATCAGTCAGAGAGTTCCATCTCTCATAAAATCGACATTGATCCTTATACTTTAATCTAAGGTCAAATTCACATGATCCGATAAGGCTTATTGAGAATTGATACTCTAAGTTGAGGATGATATGAAAAATTTTTTCTTAAGCTTAACTCTTTTGTTAATGACGACCAAAGCACGAAGTAGCGATGTCTTTGAGGCGCTCAATAATTACCAAGGTTCAGACAATAGTATAAGTTCACGGTCTTCAAATACATCCTCACTAGCATCAACAACAGTGGATAATCCAATTTGTGAAAATGACCAAACCTCCCTGCCATTATCTTTTTTGACTCTGCTTTTTCAAACCAATGACAAAGATTTAAAGATTGCACATGATCCGAAGTCTAATACTCTTACTATTTCAAGTCCCGGAAACATGATTTCAAATTGTTCCAATATGCTTCAATGGAATCTCAAAACAAAAAAAATTAAAGGAAACACGATCCATGCTATCGAAGCAGAAATAAAGAAAACAGATTATTGTACTGAAAGTGCTTGTAAGTATAAAGTAGCTGTAAAAAAAGATGGTGATCTTAGTTTTGAAGAAAAATTATTTGAGCCAACACTAAAAGGTTTTGAAAAATGTCTTCAAGAGACAAAGGTGTTTCACGAAGGAAAAATTAATGCCTCTGCTATTTATCCAACTCAGCTAGTCGTACCACTAGAAGCTCCAAGTGAATCAGGAGCTCTTCATTTTTTATCACGGGGAAATCTGTCTACTTCATATCCTCGGAAATATAGTGATAACTTTGTTCACATTGATGGTTGTGATCACTATGAGTATGCCCATCCCCAAGTTCGGGCCATTTTAACTGAAGAAGATGCAGAAAAAAAGAACCTTGATGAAAAGGCAAATGAATTAAAAAAATGCACTGAGTACAGCCAGGTAGCAGACTTTATCCAAAAATATCAAGAGTACGCCAGCGAATTAGGAGAAATTGCCAAAAAACTTCTTTTAGAGGCAGCAAAGAAATCGGCCATTGCTATTAAGTCGGGTAAGTACACAGATGAGGATTTAAAGGTCATTGAAGATTTTAATAAATTGGTTGTTGAACCCAAGATCAATGAAGCCGTTAAGCTGCATGATGAATGGGTAAGTTTAACTGGGGATGATAAGAAAACAAAAAAATCCGAACTTGATAAAGTCTTAAGTGAGATTTCCTCCTACGGGAAAGATCCCTACTTCTTATCCCTCCATACCAACAAACTTGTAAGTGATGGAAAATTTGAAGAAGCTGAAAAACTCAATTCTATGAAACTTACGATTCAGCACCATCAACGTCTTGGGGCGAAGGAGAATAACGTTGTGATCACCCCAGCAGTGGCGGCAGAAAGAGTAAAAAATAATCAAAACCTCTTTTCACAATATCTTGAGACTGAAAGGGAAAAATACGACTACCGCACAGGCCAGAGTTCGGGTAAAGCTGAGTACTATGCGAATTTAAGAAAACGAATGAATGACAACATTCAGGCAAGGACTGAAAATTATAGAGATGAAATTCAAGCGGAGTTGGCCCGTACCCAGCCACCGGCAGGATATTGTTACCGCTATTTTAGAAATACCCAAAGGTGCATTCAAGAATCACAAGAAAGAGTTCAAGAACTTGTTTCACTCCTTCAGCACTATAACAATGTAGATAAAGAGAGATTCGAAGAATATGACGAACTTGCCAAACAGTGGGGTGGCCTTGAAGAAGAAGGGCGCCGTTATATTGCCACTCAGAATGGAGAGGAGCCGCCTGTAGAGTCTAAAACTTATATCCTCACAGGAGAGGATGAAACCACTGAAGCCCCAGCCAGAAGGGATCCTCCAAGAAGTGATTCGTACAATTTTGATTACAATCCTGGTGCTCAACAGAATCCCCAGTACTACCAGCAGCAATCTCAAATGACCCCACAGCAGTATAATTATCCAGTGAATCCCTATCAGTACAACAACATGTTTTCCCAACAGAATCCATATTCAAATTTCAATCAGCCCTTTCTTGGACAGCAATCCTTTGCTCCTAATTATCAAAACTCTTATCAGCAAACTGGAGTTTATAATTTTAATTGGAATAATCCAGGCAACTACATGCAACAGCCATTTCCCTCTCAGCAACAGCCGGGACAATTACCTTATTGGAACCAGCCTTATCAGGCTTATGGGAACTTTCAGATGTATCGTTAAGACATCACTTCATAAAAGATGAATGTATCTTCTATGAAGTGATTGAAGAGTTTACTAAAATTCCAGAGTCGCTTTTAAGCCTCCACCATGGACATTGGAGAGGGGAAGTGTATCTGGGCTGTTTGAAAAAGAGTAGTAATCACCTACGGCCCAGTAAGCATAATAGCCAGAGATCATGACATTTGGGTTCCACTGGTAATCAAAACCGAAGTCAAATTCATAACCATAAGACTCATCTTGATCTTCAGTTGAGGCAAAACGATAGTTTTCCTCGTGATGGTAAGCATTTTGGTTAGCAAAAGCTGTTTCAAGGGCATTGGCCATGATGAAGGCACCCTTCCATGTCCAATTATCTGTTTTATAATTTCCGTAGAGTTTTAAAAAACGTGCGTTGGTGATGGAAGAGTCAAAAATAGATTTTTCTCCCTCATTGAAGGCAGCGTAGTTATAGCGGAACATTAAATCGGCAATATGAAAATTTGGGTGAAGATATGTGGCCTCAAATTTTCCAGTTTCTCCGTCATCCCCTGAGGCTTGACCAAGAAGTAATCCAATATCCCATTTGGGATTTAGATCATATTTTGCCTCAGCAATATAAGCACTTGCAGAGATTTTTGAATTTTCTCCTTGAGTGTAAACCTTGCCATATTCTCCAGTTTGGAGTGATCCTTCAGCCTTGAGTGCTAATTTATTCCATCTTTTAGAGACAAAAGGCTCAATAACCGTAACTTCCGTGTTCCCTCTACCGATAGTTGCACCAGTGGTGTCGCTATTATAAAGAGAATTTCTTCTCTCAGAAGATCTTTTTGCAAAAAGGACATTTGCTACAAGGTCCCGATTTTTGTTGTCATACTTAGCGATAATCCCAAGTTCTCGCACGTCGAAATTTCCAACTGGCTCACCGGCCCTGGAGGTAGAGGCATCATCGAAGCTTGAAATTTTGGCAAAGTGAGGAACGATACTAAAATTTCCAATCTTCATTTCTGCTTCAATTCCATCATACATTGTGATGAAGCGGTCCCATGGATCTGATCCATTGTCAAAAATCATTCCCATGCCATAATGGCGAGAAAGACGCCCTATTTTTACCAAGGCAGTATCAGCGTAAATTTCCATATACATTTGATTTAAATTCAGAGCACTTCTTTGCGCAGGAGTGGTAAAAAAGTAGGAATTATTCCCTGAACTATCTTGATTATTTGCAGAATCAGATCCCGCAAAGTTTCCTCTGATATGACCAGTTGAAAGTTCCCCCTTAAGCGAAACTCCGTCATTAATAATAATATTTGGGTTCAGTCTGAAGGTATAAGTCTGAAAAGAGGCATCACAATCACCATTTTCGAGGGCTTGGGTTCCGTCAGGTTTTGATGATACGGGTTTACTGGTTCTACAGGTGTTACTTAGCATGTGGGTATCGGCACCAAAAACTCCAGTCCAATCAATAGGAAGAGCCTGGGCAGAATTAACGCTTAGTGTAGAAAAGAGAGCGAAACTTATGAGGCGGAACTTATTGTTCACATGAACTCCTTATCATTATTCCAGTAATCATCATTGAAACTATTGATAAAACTATAAGAAATCCAATAGGGAGTGTCCAACTATCATGATCAAAAATCAGCTATTTTCCTGAAGGACTCTTGCAAAAAAGACTTCATTACACTATATTCCCAAGAACTCATTAAGTATTTGTTGGGGTGTCGACAAGTGGTAAGTCAGCAGATTTTGATTCTGCCATACGCAGGTTCGAACCCTGCCACCCCAACCACTTTTTTTAAGATTTCCTTCCTAGGAGTTCAGTTTGAGACGAATGGTTCTAGTCTCCGGTACTTCAAATCCTACTCTTTCAAAGAAAATTTCGGAATTTCTTGATGTTCCTCTTGTAAACCCTCAACTTAGGCGATTTGCAAACGGTGAAATCTACTGCGAGATTGATAAAAATGTACGAGGTGCTGATGTTTTTGTGCTTCAAAGCACCTGCGCCCCAGTGAATGAGCATTTGATGGAGCTCCTTATCACTGTAGATGCGCTTAAGAGGGCCTCCGCCAATTCAATTACAGCAGTTGTTCCTCATTATGGTTATTCGCGACAGGATCGTAAAAGTGCTCCGAGAACACCAATTACGGCAAAGCTTGTGGCCGATATGATGACCATTGCAGGATGTTCTAGGGTTATTACTATGGATCTTCATGCAGGACAGATTCAAGGATTTTTTAATATTCCCTTTGATAATATTTTTGCTTCCCCTGTTCTTTTAAATTTTATTCAAAAAAATTTAAACATGTCTAACCTCATTACTATTTCACCAGATGCTGGAGGAGTTGAGAGGGTGAGGCATTTTGCAAAAAAATTAGAAGCTGATCTGGCCCTCATAGATAAACGTCGGACTGGCCCAAATGTCGCTGAGGCCATGAATGTCATCGGGGATGTGAATGGAAAAGACTGTATCATTATAGATGATATGATTGATACGGCAGGGACTTTAGTACAAGCCGCCAAGGCCCTTCGTAAAAATGGGGCAAAAAAAATATTTGCTGCCGCTACTCATCCGGTCTTTTCAGGACCTGCGATCCAAAGAATTGCAGAATGCTCTGAGTTGGAAGCTGTTATTGTGACGGATACGATTCCCCTTTCAGAAGAAGGGAAAAAGTTAGAGAAAATAAAAGTTGTGACCACGGCAGAGATTCTGGCCAAGGCCATACACCGCACCTTCAATCATGACTCTGTAAGTTCCTTGTTTATCTAGCATGTTCAAGCTCATTGTGGGAGTTGGAAATCCTGGTCCTCAGTACTCAAACACCAGACATAATGTGGCGTGGATGATTTTAGATACATTTCCCATTTTCAAGAATTCATCCTGGAAATCTAAATTCAAAGGTCTCTATGCAGAGGCAAGTCTTAAGGGTGATAAGGTTTATGCACTTAAGCCTCAGACTTTTATGAATTTGTCGGGTGAGTCCGTTCAACCTTTTGCCGCTTTTTTTAAACTCAATCCTTCTGAAATTCTGGTCATTCACGATGAGCTCGACATACCATTCGGCCAGGTTCATTTTAAGATGGGCGGAGGACTCGCCGGACACAATGGATTAAAATCCATCGCCCAACACCTAGGAACTGATCAGTTTGCACGCATGAGAGTAGGAATTGGTCGCCCTCCACATGGTAATGTTTCCAGCTGGGTCTTAAGTCCTTTTAGTAGTGAAGAATCTTCTGACTTGCCACTATTGGTGGAAAAATTGCATGACCCTCTACGTGTCGCTATGGTAGATGGATTAGCCAAAGTCGGTATTTATAATAAGAAAAATCTTTTAATGTCATAGGAGTTTTTATGGGTATGAATTGTGGAATTGTTGGACTACCAAATGTCGGGAAGTCGACCATTTTTTCGGCCCTAACTTCTGCTCCAGCCGAGGCTGCCAACTATCCCTTTTGTACCATTGAGCCAAATGTTGGGATTGTTCATGTTCCAGATGAGCGTCTTGAAAAAATTGCTAAAATTGTTAGTCCTGAGAAAATCATTCCAGCAGTAACTGAGTTTGTAGATATTGCAGGTTTAGTCAAAGGTGCCTCAAAAGGAGAGGGTCTTGGAAACCAATTTCTTGGTCACATCAGGCAAGTAGGAGCTATCTGTCATGTTGTCCGGTGTTTCGAAGACTCAGATATTGTTCACGTGGCAGGTAAAGTGGACCCGGTTTCTGATATTGAAGTGATTAACATTGAGCTCGCTCTGGCTGATCTGGAATCTGTGACGAAAAGAATTCAAACCTTAGATAAATATCTCAAATCCCAAGATAAAAAAGTTCAACAAAAGGCCCTCATTTCTAAGCCTATTCTTGAAAGACTTGTTAAAACACTGGAAGCAGGTTTACCTGCGAGGTCACTTTCATTAGATGCAGATGAGATTGATGCTATTTCTGATCTTCATCTTATTACGATGAAGAAAATGCTCTATGTTTGTAATGTGGATGAGGCGAATATTGTAGAAGAAAATGAGCATGTTAAAAAAGTCAGAGAAATTGCGGCAAAAGAAGGTTCTTCAGTCATAACAATTTGCGGAAAAATTGAATCAGAAATTGCTGCTTTAGAAACCAATGAAGAAAAAGAAGCATTCTTAAAGGATATAGGTATAGAAGAGTCTGGGCTTTCGAAAATGATCCGTGCCGGTTATGACATGCTGGATATGAAGACTTATTTTACGGCGGGAGTAAAAGAAGTAAGGGCGTGGACATTTCCAAAAGGGGCCAAAGCTCCCCAGGCGGCTGGAGTCATCCATTCAGATTTTGAAAGAGGATTTATTAAAGCTGAAGTTTATCATTGTAATGATCTTTTTAATCTTGGATCAGAAGCAAAAGTTAAGGAAGCTGGTAAATTCAGAATGGAAGGAAAAGAATACGAAGTCAAAGACGGTGATGTTATCCATTTCAAGTTTAATGTTTAGAAATTTTTAATAATTTTAGTTAATTATTAAAACCAAGATGGATGTCGTATATTTTATTAATTTCCTTGCTGTCAGAAATAGATTCATCTTGTTCTGTCATTAACTTGTAAAAGAAGATGTTTCTAAAGATAAGCTTTACGTAGTTCCTAGTTTCAAGAAATGGGATTGCTTCAATGTTTTTTAGTATTGTCTCTTCTGAGTCAAAATATTGATTTTTCCATCTTTCAACTCTAGCCTCTCCTGCATTGTAGGCTGAGAGAACGTAAACAAGGTTACCATCATACCTTTTCATGAGGGTGTTAAAATATTGGATGCCAATTTCCACATTAATAGTAGGTTCCCTGAGCTGTTGATCTCTTACATAACGCCTAAACCTCTTTGCAGTATTTGGCATGAGTTGCATGAGACCTGTGGCCCCGACGCGGGAGCGAGCTTGTGGATTAAAAACAGACTCTTGTCTGATGAGTGCCAAAAGTACAACAGGATCAAGAGGTTCCTTGTCTAGATTCTTTACTAAAATCTCCATATATGGGGCTGGGTAGAGGACTTCTAAAAGATTCCTGTTGAAAATAACTTCTTTGTTTTCCAAAACTTGATACAAGTATCGAAATGCTTCAAGGTAATTTTGTGACTGCTGAATAATTCTTGAATTAACAAGATGTAGCTCAGATTGCAATTGAAATTGTTTTTCCGTCCTGTTCTTCACAAGAAATGAAGGCATACTGTGGTTTTTAAGTCTCGAAATTTCACGCTTAACTAATTTGGAAAAACCAATAGTGGCCCAGGCCCTAAGACGTATAAGGGAGGATATGTGATCGCTATCGAGTTCATGAATGTTTAAAATTTTATGATTGTTTTGCGGTAACATGCTTTTAGTATAAAAAGTAGCTGCTTTTGAGTCGGGTTTGGCAGACTGTAGTTTTTTAGATGCCATTATGGCGTAGTAATTTAAAGGATTGTTGATGACAAGATTTTCGTAAAGGGAGATCGCCTCATCTTTTTCATTTAATTTTTCATGGATATATGCAACCCAAAATTTAAGCCTTGTGTCCTGAAGTAAAGAGCTGTTTTTGATAAGGTTAAATGAATGAGCAACTTTTTGAGCTTGTTTAAAATCATTTTTAAAAAGGTAAGTCCAAAGTAAGAAAAACAACGCATCTTCTTTGGTTTCTTTGTTATTCATGCCGATAACAAATTTAAACATTTCTCTAGATAGAGAGTCGTACCCATTTCTAAAAACTGATTTAGAAAAATCATTTAGACGAGTTAAAGAGAGATTAATTGGAAGGTGATCACGGTTGAGATTAAAGAAATTTTTAATAAAGAAAAAATGCTCACCTAATTTATCGTCTGGGGATTTTGATTCAACGAGTTTGTAACCTTCCTCGATAAGTTTACCAAATTCTGAATAAAAAACATTCTGATGGTGGAGGGGATTAAAACCCTTGTCTTGAATAAGGCTGGTGATTTGCTCATTTATTTCAATATCTTTTAGTACATCCTGTGAGGGTATAATCTCATTTCTGACACTGTAGGATGTAATTTCCCGAGAAAGTGTCTGAAAGATATCTTTTTTGTTTCCATGGGTTCTCAGAAAGAAGGCAAAGTTTTTACGGTTTTTCTTTCGGACATAATACTTCAAATTTAACTGAATAAATGAAAGTGAGTCTTGGTTAAGTTTCTGAGACTTGTCAATATCCTTGGAGATTGACTCCAGTGCTTTCTCTCTGCAATAATTACCCGCAAGTCTTTCGAGGTATTTTTCAACTGCTAAATTTTCTTTTGGGTAGATATATTGTCGGCAGTAATTTAAGTATTCCGGTAAATTAGTAATTTTTGAAATGAACAAAATTTCCTTCAACCATTGAACAAAGAATTGAAAATTTTTAGATTTTTCAGTTTCTCGGATGACTTTAGTCAGTAAATCATTGTTGATATAACTTTTTTCTGTAAGTTTTATAATGGCTACCAGGTTTTCGGCGATAACTTGATCTTCTCTAGAGAGAGATAAGATTTGATCAGCAGATTCTGAACCATCGATAAGTTTATTGCTCGAAATAGCATCCGGATGATAGAAAAAAGGTAAAAATAAAAACAATATAAACTTCATGATTATTTTCAGATCATCATCCTTCTTGGATGTTGTATTTTTATTATTTACCCAAGGTCATTTAACTTTTTTTGTAACGGTTTTGTATTTCCCCTAAGCGGCGGGAGATTTCTGTTAGTACTGGTTTTTTATCATCAGGCACAACGGTACTTAGATTTTCAATGTACTCTGCTATCTCATCAAGGTAGGCAAAGTCATTCTCCTGGTTTTTTAAGATGACATCAATGAATTGAGTCACCTCTTCCGCCAGGTCAGTAAAGTAGTCACCACTTCGAAATGTGAGGGGTGTAATGGGGTTTCCCTCTTTTATGGAATTAAGGTGTTTTTTTAATTGATAAATGGGTCCAGCAATTTTGTGTCCTACAAAAATAAAAAATATGAAAACAAGCACCGCCACAACTACCTGGATTAAGATCAGATAGAAGATCATTTCTTTCTGCGCGGCTATGATGTTTTGAGGGATTTGTGTTTTCTGAAGAGTTAAAATATTAAAAAAATCATAAATAATGAATGGATAAATTGCCGTGGTAATCAAAACAATTGATGTCACGATAAGGCTAAATTTGAGTTGGAATGGTTTGTTTATTAAAAAAACAGTTCGTTTATAAAAAGCCAAGTTATTAGTCCTATTCAAGGTTTATTTAGCATCATAAGATGAGTTGAATAATTCTTCTAGATAGAAAGTTTTTCAATAAGATCAACTAAATTACTCAGGAAGCGAGAACCATATGATTGAACAAATTAAAGAAATCCTTAACCAGATCCCCAATCCAGCTTCAGGCTCCACCTTGGGTAAGGAGCAACGCTGGCAACTTGTAACAATGGAAGGTGAGAAGTTAATTGCTCAGTATAATAGAGATGGTATTTCGCCCAGTGAAAAAAGAATCATTGAAACTGAAATTCAAAAAAGTCTCTCAAGTCTTGTTGGAATTGATAATATACTTATAAAAACAACATCTTCTCAGTCCCAGGACGTCTTTAAATCACTGGAACACACACCTAGTGTTTCTGAGGTTGAGCCTCAAAGTCCTCCCGCGCAATTAAAAGTCGGACATGGAACTGTCGGAAATAAAAAAAATGTACCTGGAGTTGGTAAAATCATAGCTATTGGGTCAGGAAAGGGAGGCGTTGGAAAGTCTACTTTTACGGCAAATCTTGCTCTTACCTTAGCGAAGAGTGGTCATAAAGTTGGAGTTATTGATGCGGATATTTATGGTCCCTCCATGCCTATGATTTTTGGAAAAAGAAATGAAAAGCCAAGATCTAATTCTGAAAGAAAAATTATCCCAGTAGATTCTTTTGGTATTAAATTCATGAGTTTTGGGTTTTTTATAAATGAAAATGATCCTGTTATTTGGCGTGGACCAATGTTGGGAGGAGTTCTAAACCAGTTTTTATTCGATGTAGATTGGAGTGATACTGATTATCTCCTTATAGATCTACCGCCCGGCACAGGAGATATTCAACTTTCAATGATTCAAAATGCTCATGTAGATGGAGCAATTATTATTTCCACTCCACAAGATATTGCCTTGTTAGATGCCAAGAAAGGTCTTGAGATGTTTAAAAAGCTCAATCTTCCCATCATCGGTATGGTTGAAAACATGTCAGCTTTTATTTGTAATCACTGTGGTACTGAGCACCACATATTTGGAGAGGGCGGAGTTGAAAAAGCCGTCCAGGAGCTGGGGGTTAATCTTTTGGGTAAAGTTCCTTTAGAGATAGAATTACGTACCGGTTCAGATATAGGTGTGCCTTATATGTCACAGGAAGCTTACTCAAATCATCCCGTTTGGAAATCATTTCTAAATGTCGGTGAAAATGTGAACCGTTTTTTTAATCCTGAAACCCTGTCTCCAAAAACGAGTTTCTTTTCAAAAATTCTGGGACATAAAAAGTAAGGATTGGAAATGGAATCTAAAATAATAAGCCTGATTGAAGAACAAGTGGCCGTAGGTTTCACTGGAAAGTTGAATTTTTTATCAATTTATAACCGCCAATATTTGGGTCACATTTTGTTCAAAAATGGAGAATTAATCCAAGCAACATTTCATAAGTCCATGGGAAAAAAGGCACTTTTTCAAATCATTTTGGAAGAAGAAATTGGCCATAAATTTAACCTTGTACTTGAACCTGAGCTTGTTGATGAAAAAGAAAGATTTATTCATCGCCCATTTTCAGAACTAAAACTTAAGTTTGCAGATCTTCTTCGTGAGCACAGGGAATCTCTAAAGTATCGTCCTCCTGAAAATATTAAAATTATTATCGATGCTGAATTCCTTGAGGATAGCTTGGCTGTAACACCTGAAGAGTTTGAGGTTTTAAAAACCCTTACGGAATGGAGTACCCCCAAGGAACTTTATGAACATTGTCAGCTTTTAGAGCATGAAATTACCATGGCATTGGTCAGCCTACGGAAAAAAGAGGGCTTAAAGGTTGTGGCTGTGCGAAATTGAGTCCTCGCGTGACCAAAAATAAAAATAGAGGTATATTTCTTAAAATTTTAGCATGAGGTAATTATGAAATCGCAAGTCCACAATCAGGGTGAATTAAAGGAAATAAAAGTTAAAATTGAGGCACAGGTAGCGGAAGATCTAGCACTAATGTCAAAAAATACTGGAATGCCTGCAGATGACATCGTTGTTATTGCATTAAAAAGATTTCGTTCTTCCCATCTTGATTACTTAAAACAAGTTCCAGTCACAGAATGATGATAGACTCCTTAGGGAGTCTCTACCCATCATACTTAAATTTTGAATTTTGTTGGGTATAGTTTATGAAATCCATCTTTCAAGCCACGGTTCGTGACCTTTCTCACAAAGGTTTGGGAGTTGTTGACCATCCTGACGGAAGAACTTTTTTTGTCCGAGGAACCTGGCCAGGGGATTTTGGAGAGTTTGAAGTTGATCATGGTGCTCAAAAATACGATGAAGCAAATCTCCTCCAAATTATAAAATCTTCTGCTGATAGGATTGAAGTACAGTGTTCTTTTCGAGGATATCGACCTGGGCAGTGTGGGGGTTGTCCATGGATGATTGCTGAATATTCATCCCAACTTAAGTACAAAATAAAAAGATTACATCATGCTCTTGAAAAAAGAAAAGTTTCAGTCGCTTCAGAAATCTTTCGTCCAATAGTTGCCTCTCCCAAAATCTATGGGTATCGAAATCGGGTTCAGTTAAAAACTGATGGTCGTAAACTGGGATATGTTTCAGAAGCTTCATCGATTTTTGCACCAGTTAATCACTGCATGATCATGAATGAGAAGCTTCATGAAATATTTCATGAAGTTCTAGCGACACTCCCTAGAGATGATTTTAAGCCTAGCGGTGGACATAATTGGTGCTATTTGGATCTGGACGATGAGTTAAAAAGTCATGAAATTACGGTTAATAAACGACGACCGTTCCGTCAGGGAAATACGGAACAAAATGTTTTCATGAAAAAGTGGGTTGAATTAAAATTTCAAAACCTTCCAAAACATTTTCCTGTTATTGATCTTTTCTGCGGATCAGGAAATTTTACTGAAGTCCTTTCAGGACTTGGGTTTACGAACATACTTGCAGTCGAGGTGCAGGGGTCTGCATTAACGATGCTCAAAAATAAAGAACTTCGTGGAGTAAGAATTCTGGAATTGGATATAAACGAGAAAGGATCATGGGCACAAATTGCCAAGTATCAACCACACGCTAGGGCCATACTTGTTGATCCACCTCGTGAGGGCCTCGTTAAAAGAAAGGGATTTTTTAAATATCTAGATAACCTTGAGCATATTTTTTATATTTCCTGTGAGCTTGATACCTTTTCCAGAGATACTTCAGATTTGGTGAATCATCATTGGAGCCTTAGAGAGGTTACTCCAATTGATCTTTTCCCGCATACTCCTCACGTTGAAATTCTTAGCCACTTTTCTAAACCTAACTCTTAACCCTGAATTTCAACCGTACTAGGCATAAAAAGTGTTGAGAATTTAGACAATTGTCGTTTTAACTTCTTAAATCTGATGATTTTGTAGTCACTACAATCCCTTTATTTTTTACCTAAGTTATCTAAAACAATTGATTATTTCTTGTTTTGAAGGTCATCTATGGAGGGTACTTTAAACATCCCTCCCTTGGCACATCCTTTGCTCAATAATCCTGCAAGAGGAAATTATATGAAGGACAGGAAAAGTAACTCAAAAATTTATACTCTCTCAATCTGCATATTCTTCGTGGGAATAGGAATCTACAACTCCGTTGTTATTAATTCAAAATCAGAGATAACAGATTTAGAGATGAAATTTGTAAAGAGGCTTGATGAGGTTTATGGCGTAACAGTGCCAGGGAGAATGGTTGCAACAGCTAGTGATTGGCAAAAAATCTCATTTAAACCAAACGTATCCGTGGTAAAAAATGAGGCGAATGTTTCAGCTCCTCAAAAATCGATTTCTACAGAGGTTAGTGAATCCGCATCTGAAAATCCTCAGGACGCAGCAGTTCTAGAGGAGTTAAACCTTTCTTTGGTCGAAGTGATTAATCCGAAGAAATGGCAAAATGGTTTAAATAATTCTCAATTTAATGGCTCACTATTAACCAACAACGGAGTCATAGAAGGTCTTAATGTATCTCTTCCGAATGGTGAGGGTCTTTCTGTTTCTTTCAGTGAACTGACTGGAAATGTTTTTGAATATGATATTGATGGAGAGTTATTTTCAGGAATGATGTATCAGGTGGATCAAAGTGCTTACATGGTAACATTGACCAATGGCCCACTTGAGGGGACTCGTCTTCGTTTCTCGGCTGTTCAATCTGAACAAGAGCAAATACAGAATGATCAACTCCTCTCAGATAATAATGTGGATGTAGGATCATTTGGAACGCAAGAACAGGTTCTTCAAGAGGAAATCGTCTCTCAGGACAAAACAATTCAGAACGAAGCACTGGAAGCGCAAGGTTTTAATTTGTAACCCTATACGATAAAGTTGAAAAAAAGTGTGATTATTCAAGAAAGTGATGACATTTTTTCTTCTAATTCTTTCGTAGAATAAAAGTCAATCTTTCCTATTACTAGCTTGATAGTGGTAAAAGGCAAAGGAAGAGTCGCTTTATTCCAACTTTTTTGGAAGACATATTTTTTAAAGGGGTAGCCTCTAATTGGGACTATAGGTCTTTGGCATTTTACAGATATTGCCGTGATACCTTCTTTTACCTTGTAAATTGGGCCCCTTGGTCCATCAACCGCCACAGTCATCTTGTATCCTTCTTTTACTTTTCTCACGGAAGCAATAAGCCCTGCTACCCCTCCTCGGTGGGAAGAGCCGCGAACAGTTTGATAGCCCAAGTACTCTACTGCGGAAGCAAGAATTTGCCCGTCTTTGGAATTTGAAATGAGGATACAAATATTTTTATAGGAAAAGTAAGGAAGACAACTTAAATCATCCTGATGAAAACAGGCATAGATGAGATTTTGACCGGGTGTGGGTCCAGTACATGAGAGATCACCAAAAAATTTTTTCCTATCGTGATCATCTTCAAAAACTAATTCGTAACTAAAAGTCGATGAATATATCTTATAAAGGAAGCCGGCCAAAAGGCCGGCCAATTGTTGCAGTAGCAAAAATTATCTTCCAAGAAGTTTTTTAAATTCTTCAGTCATGATCGGCACAATTTGAAAGAGGTCCCCAACGATGCCATAATCAGCTTTTGTAAAGATTGGAGCATCAGGGTCTGAATTGATCGCCACGATCACCTTCGACGTTCTCATACCAGCCAGGTGTTGAATGGCACCAGAAACGCCACATGCAATATAGAGAGACGGAGCCACTGTTTTACCTGTCTGACCAACTTGCATAGAGTGAGGGGCAAATCCTGAATCAACAGCTGCACGGGAGGCACCCACAGTTGCTCCTATGACATCGGCCATTTGATCGAGAATTTTAAAATTCTCAGCGTTCTTCATCGCTCTACCACCAGTAATGATGATATTTGCCTCAGTTAAATCAACTTTCGTAGAAGCTGCTTTAACTATTTCTTTAATCATGGCACGAATGGTTCCCGCATCAACTGAAACATCATGAGCTGCACCACTTCCTGAAGTTGGAGTTGTAGTCATCCCAAGTGCATTGGGACGGATGGAGATAAAATGTGGCTTTGGTCCATTGAGTTCAACTTTTGCTAAGCATTTTCCGGCAAAGAGAGGTCTTGTTCCAGCGAAAGTTCCATTCTCAAATGTAAAATTCACAACGTCTGAGGCGAGACCAGCATCAAACTTAGTAGCAAGTCTAGGTAAAAGGTCTTTACCCATAGAAGTAGCACCAGCAAAAACATAATCATAAGATTTTGTTTTGATAAAATTTGTTAAAGCGTTGGCATATCCTTCAGGAGAATACTTATCAAGTTGAGCCCCTTTAAGTTTATGAACATTTTGAGCGCCATACTTGGCAAGTTCAGCTATTTGATCATTTGATAGATCACCAATAACGGCAACATCAACACTTTGACCAGAAAGTTTACCTAAAATTTCAAGAGTTACATGTTTCACATGGCCGTCATGAAGTTCAGTAAAAACTAAGATATTAGACATAGAGGTATCCTTTAAATAAATTAAATAACTTTTGCTTCAGTACGAAGTAGTCCTACAACTTGAGAGACAACATCGTTTTGTTTAGCTGGGTCAGTGGCCTCAAATTTCTTTCCTGGAGGTTTTTCCGGAGGAAGACGAAATTGAGAATACTTCACTCTTCTATCAGAGTCTGAAACTCCAACATCTGTCAGGCTAAGTTGAGTCATGGGTTTTTTCTTTGCCTTCATGATTCCTGGAAGTGAGGCGTATCGAGGAGTATTTAGCCCCTTGTTACAGGCAATAACACAAGGTGTGCCTAGTTCATAAACTTCCAGAGCTCCACCTTCAATCTCACGCTTAACTTTTATGGCATTCCCTGAAACTTCAAAACCAACGATCACAGATACAGATGGGAGGTTAAGCATTTCGGCTAGTACTTGCGGGACCTGAAGAGCATCATCATCAATCGCTTGTTTACCAGTAAGGATGATGTCTGCAGTTTTACCAGATTTAGCAATAGCACCTTTCAGTGCCTTAGCAATTGAGTATGAATCAAGGTTTTCATTTGTTTCAACCAAGATAGCATCGTCTGCGCCCATGGCCATGGCGGTTCTTAATGCTTCGGTGTCTTTGGTTGGACCCACTCGCACAACTGTCACATTGGCGGCAGGGTTGGATTGTTTTATAAGCAGTGCTTGTTCTACTGCAAATTCATCATAGGGATTCATGATCCACTTTATTGAAGCTGTCTCAATGAAACTTCCATCACCAGTTGGAGTGATTTTTGTTTCTGTGTCAGGTACTTGCTTCACGCACACAAAAATATTCATAGATTCTCCTTTAAAAAAACCAAAATTACTTAATTAACTCACGGGCCATAACGAGTCGCTGGATTTGAGATGTGCCCTCATAGATTTGAATGAGTTTTGCATCTCTCATCAGTTTCTCAACGGGATACTCTTTGGAGTATCCATAGCCCCCATAAATTTGTACTGCATCTGTTGTAATTTGCATACAGGAGTCAGAGGCAAATGCTTTTGCATAAGAAGCTACTTCTGTATTCCTGATTCCTTGATCACATAACCAGGCAGCTTTATAAGTAAGAAGACGAGCCGCTTCAACTTTCATCCCCATTTCAGCAATCATAAATTGAATTGCTTGATGCTTCGCAATCGGAACGCCAAATTGGTTTCTTTCTTTAGAGTATTGGATGGAAAGATCCAGTGCCCTTTGAGCTCCCCCTAAGGCCGAAGATGCTACCAAGGGTCTTGAGTGATCTAAAGTACTCATGGCAATACCCCAGCCATCTCCAGGTTTACCAATCATATTCTCTTTTGGAACTTTAACATTATTGAAGCGCACACCTCTGGTGTCAGAGGAGCGGTGACCCATTTTGTCTTCTTTTTTTCCTAGTTCAATCCCTTCAGACTTCGCTTCAACAATGAGGGCCGATATGCCCTTGTGCTTTAAAGCAGGATCTATGGTTCCGTAGACGACAAAGAGGTCAGCATAGCCAGCATTAGTGATCCACATTTTAGAACCATTAATGATCCAATGATCCCCACCATCTTTTATGATTGTTTTAATTCCCCCTGCATCTGAACCATTCCCAGGCTCCGTTAGGCAGAAAGAGGCAATTTTAAATTCTTGCGTGAAAGGGGTGAGGTATTTCTTTTTTTGCTCTGTTGTCCCACCAATAACAATCGGTAAAAGAGCAAGATCATTTGCCATGAAAGCAGTATTCATCCCCATACACCCATAGGCCAGGGCCTCAGAAATGACCACGCTATCAACAGAAGAAAAACCCGAACCGCCAAATTCAGAAGGGATGCAGGTATTAATAAATCCAAGTTCCCAAGCTTTCTTAAATTGATCTATGGGAAATGTTCCTCGTTCGTCATATTCCTGCGCATAAGGAATCATTTCATTTTTTGCAAATTTATTTGCAAGCTCACGAATCTCGCGCTGTTCAGTGGTCAGTGAAAAGTCCATAAATTCATCCTTGATTAAAAACTATATGACAGGGTAAGCATCAATTTCAAAGGTTTTAGGAATTGTAAAACATTTTTCAATGGTTTGAAAGAACGGTAATTCACTCAGAGGTTTGACAACAAAACTCCTCTCCATCCATCTGGGATGAGGAATAACCAGGTTTTCTTCATGAATGATTTCAAGATTCCAGAAAATAATATCAAGATCTAAAGGCCTTGGTCCTTTGGGGATGTTTCTACTCCTGCCAAAACTTTTTTCGATACGAAGTAGTTCATTTATGAGCTCCCCTGGAGAAAAAAGAGGGAGGGGAAGCTCTAAAACTTGATTAAAAAAATCGGGCTGATTTTCATATTCAATCGCCCTAGATGTATAGATTTTACTTTCAGCAATCATCCCAAATTTTTGTTTTAGGATGATTTTTGCCTGAGTTAGTAAATGAATAGATTCGCCAAGATTAGAACCAGTAGCGATAATGAGAGACATTAGCGTTTCATCTTTTTAGTTTCATCAAATGTTTTGTCTATTTTGATATCCTGATAATTATCCATTAAAGAAGGAAGTTTTTCTGTTTTAGGTGAAGCGGGATCGCCTTTTACACCACAGCCCCAGAGAAGAGTAAAAAGAATAAATATCTTAAAATTCAATGGCAAATCCTATATTGATGATGTCATTACCTATATCTGCTTTAATAAACCATCCGGGCACGAGCCTTCTCATCACCGTTAGACCAAAAACGGGTCCAGATTTTTTTAAACCATCAATAGTGTCTAATTCCTCTTGATTGATAACATTGTTATTGGTTTTACCAGCGTCGGGACTTGATACAGTATAAGAATGAAATCCTGCATAGGGCATGAAGAAGGTATAAAGGGGGCCAGGAATGTTAAATTTTAAGCGTGCAGTTAAGTGATTCACTAGCGTCTGTGTTCCGTCACCTGGATAATTATCCAAAAGGGCACGACCATATAGGGCCTCTAGAAAAAAATTATCTGAAAATTGATACGCCCAAGAGATCCCAAATTCATTTGTTCTTGCAGTACCACCTTTGGATTCAATTTCCGGTGCATCGTAGAATGCTCCTGAGACAGCGACAATGTTATCAGGTTTAATATGGCGGTTCTTTGATTCATCAAAGTCACCAATTTCATCTTCCACAACAACCTTATCATTAAATAAATCTTCTTCAGATTTGATCTTTGGAACTTCCTCTGGTTCTGTTTTTTTTTCTTCGGGTTTTTTTTCAAATTGTGAATCATCACCTTTAACTATAAGTACAGGTTGACCACGACGTAATTTTCCCCACTGAGTTAGGGAGTAAATTTTAAGAATTTTTATCCCCACTCTGTCCTGATAGGTTTTTGCCACCAGGGCCCGGGCCGCAAGTTTATCTTGGAGGGCCAATGAAATGAAATCACCGGTACCAAGTTTTTGGTTAGTGTTTGTGAGGATAAAAATTTTCTTAGAATTTGAAATAATTTTTATTGTTTCTTCAAAGGGGCTCTGAGATTGGTTCTCATTCTGATTTAAGTTAGCTTCTTCCACTAGGGACTGACCCCAACTGACCGACAGATGGCAAATGATGATAAATGTAAAAAATAAACCGCAAAATCTCATGAGAAGTTAATTTTAAGTAATTAACCCAATTACGTAAACGCTCAGTTTTTTTTTATAAATTGATTAATTGGGTCAAGATTTCTTGCTTCATTCATACTAGGCTTTTAAGATGCAAATTCAGGAGAACTTCATGTCAGATATGGCCTATCAGCGCTTAACGAGTGCCACGAACCCTATGTTTGTGGTGGTGGCTGGTAATATTGGGAGTGGAAAGACAACACTTACAAAAAAATTATCTGAAAAACTTGGGTGGAAACCCCATTTCGAATCTGTTCAGGACAATCCATACCTGGCCGATTTCTATTCTGATATGAGTCGATGGTCATTCCCACTTCAAGTTTACTTTCTCACTCACCGATTCAATACCCACAAGCAAATCGAAAGTTTAACTGCCAGTTCTATTCAAGACAGGTCCATTTACGAGGACGCAAATATATTTGCTCGCTCCCTCTACGACCAAGGGAAATTAGATAAACGAGATTATGAAAATTATCGAAGCTTGTATGAATCCATGATCCAGTATTTGAGTCCTCCTACCTTGATGATATTTTTAAAACGATCAATCCCTAAACTTCAGGAAAGGATCAAGTTAAGGGGTAGAGGTTATGAACAGGCCATCCCACTTGAATACCTGAAAAGTTTAAACAACTATTATGATGAGTGGTATAAAGGGTACGATCTGGGTAAGTCACTTATTGTTGATACAGATGAGTTGGATTTTTTGGATAATGAAGAGCATTTTGATCGACTGGTTAAGAAAATATGGGATTCAATTGATCAAAAGGACATGTTTTTTTATTTTTGATCAAATTCCAAGTCCTATTAGTATAGAAATTTTTACCGATCTTTTTTTTCTGATTTCCTAACATAAAATCTAACTATTGTATTAATTTTCAGGGAGTGAAAATGAAACTTACGCCATGGTTGGTTTTAATAGCTTTAACCACAGTAGCTTGTTCTGGATCTAAGTCAGCTCAAAAAGTTGATGAAGAAACGCCTCAGATAGAATTATCCAGCACGGATGAATTTGCTGAAAATCCTTCAGAGGAGACTGTTGTGGAAGATTCTCCGGAAGAAGGAACATCTGAAGCTACTCCCAATGAGAACACCGAGGAAGTTGTAGTAAACAACAATGAACCCCTGGTGCAAGAATCTTCTCTTGAGAATACATCGCCTGCTATTTCAAGTGAAAACGGTACTGAAAAACAGTATACAGTACAAAAAAATGAAACCCTGATGATGATTGCTTTTAAGATTTACGGTGATTACCGCCGCTGGAAAGATATTGCGAATGTGAATACGGGCTCCCTAAAAGGAAATTCTACCGTTAAATCTGGCATGGTATTAAATTATATCGCTCCTGCCGAAGAATTTGTTTGGAACCCACAAGGGAATCCTTATCTTATTAAAACAGGTGATACTCTTGGTTCAATATCAAAAGAGGTATATACAACGACATCGAAATGGAAACTATTGTGGGAAAATAATCGTCCTCTTATCAAAGATCCAAATAAGATATATGCTGGATTTACAATTTATTACTTAGAAAGTGGTCGTGAAGTCGCTAATCAACTTTAATTATAAAGATATCATTTCACTTTTAAAACCCTCGCTCATAGCGAGGGTTTGTTATTTATGTTTTTTTATGATTCTTGGAAATTCCTGCGGGAGTATCATTGTTCCAGGCACATCTAAGACGCAGTATCTTTACAAAGGGAAATTTGAAAGCATAACTCAAGCTGATTTTTCAGATCATCTGGCATCACTGAGTCAATCCTTCCTTTCAACTCCAAACGTAAAAGTTGTCATAAATCGTACCTCAGATGGATACTTAAAAAATTTAACGGCAGAAATTATTGCAAAAAATGAAATTTTTTTTAAAAACCTAAGAGAAGCCAAAGTCACTATTCTTGACTATGCAGCTCCGATACATTTTTCCTTACCTAAGGGAGATATTTACTTATCTTCAGGGCTCATTTCTAAATACATAAAGCATGAAAGCATGTTGGTAAGTATTTTGTCCTATGAAATGGTCAGGAGTGAAAATTTACTTTATCCCAAGCAACTTATTATACCTATTGGGTTTATTACACTAGAGAGGTTGCTGAGTCTTGGGAGGCTAAATATTGAAGAAAAAGTAGAGGTTCACAAATGGGCCCATTACCTTACAATAAGAAGTGGATATGATGGAGAATATTATTTGTCTTGGCTACAAACCCAAAACAGAAATACGGCGGATTTTATACTGCAGGTTGGAGATGTGAATTTGATTAACAGAGAAGAATTTTTATTTAAAGCCTTCCTCATTAAAAATGCTTCAGATGGAGATGAAATAGCCTTAAGAAAAAATTCCAGCAAAAGTTTTTACGCTTTTATTAATAGCATCAGGGATAAGAATTTATGAAACCGGAACAAACAGAAAGGTTTTTTATAGAAGAACTCTTTAATAAAACACAAGAAAAGGAAGTTCTTAAAAATGAAAAACTTGAAGAAATTGATAAATTAACCGGTGATGCATCCACCAGAAGATATTATCGAATTTTTACTGATAAAGATAGTTATGTTGTTTGTCTTGATAATCCATTCGATGATGACTTTTTAAAACATCCATTCTTGTCAGTTCAGCATTTTTTTGCCACTCATTCGATTAGAGTTCCCAAAATACTCGATCATAACTTACCTCGAGGATATTCTCTACAGGAGGATTTAGGTAATGAAACTCTCTTGCATCGTCTTGGCACAATAACATCTTCTTCGGATGAATTTGAAATCTATAAAAAAATTATCGACCAACTTTTAGAACTCCATCGAATCCCGGAGCAGTCGATCGATAATGAAAATCTCTTTCAGTACAGATTTGATTATCAAAAATTTATGGATGAGACACGCTTTACATTTAAGTATTTCATGAATTTTTTTAACAAAAATATGGATGAAGAACTTATTGGTGAATTAGAACTACTTTTTGACCCTATCATGAAGCGTCTCTCCGCACAGAAAATGGTTATCACGCACAGGGATTTTCATTCTCGTAACATTATGATTAAGAATAACCAGTACTACTTCATAGACTTTCAGGATGCCCGCTGGGGGATACCTCAATATGACCTCGTTTCACTCCTTGAGGATTGCTATTATGATCTTAGTGAAGTGAGCAGGAATGAGTTAAAAAAGTATTATTTCGAAAACCTTTGCCCTTCAATTCATGGTCAAGAGAGTTACGAGCAATTTTTAGAGCTCTATGACGACATGCTCATTCAAAGAGTTTTTAAAGCAGTTGGAAGTTTTTGTTATATCTACAACTGGAGAAAAGACGAAAGGTATTTAAAGTATATTGGATTCGCTATGGAGAAGATTCGAAGGGTTATGATGAATAAACACAAGTATAGAGAACTAAAGAAAAAACTTTTTCAACACTATTATGCAAATTGATTACTGTCTGATTCTTGCGGCTGGTTTTGGTACCAGAATGGGAGTTATTGGACAAAAACTTCCGAAAATTCTCTGGCCTGTCTTTGAAAAAAGCCTCTTGGAGCTACAGGTTGCCTATGCGAAGAGTCTTGGTATCCAAAAGATCTATATAAATCTTCATTACATGGGGAATGAAATATTTGAGTACTGTCATAAGTTAACAGCCTTTAAGGATGTGACCTTTTTGTGGGAAGAACCTGTCATTTTGGATATCGGAGGTGCCATCCATAATTTAGCGTCTCAAAAAGAGATCAACTATCGAGGGAAAGTTTTAATTTTAAACGGGGATCAATTTTTTTATCTAAGAAAAAATGAACTCGACAAAATTCTCACTCCTCTTAAGCATCATCACGCACTTCTTTTTACCTATTGGGTAAATGCTTCCCTTGGATACAATGCACTTGAGATTAGTGAGGATCGTTATGTAAAAGGGATTACAAAGAATAAGGATCTAATTCCAGATCAAAAAGTTGAAACTTACACCGGTATCTCAATCATTGACCTAAATCGTTTAGATAGAGTTGAAGGTGTGAGCAACTTCTTTGATTCAGTTTGTCCCTTCAACAAAAAAAACATACCTGCCGTTTTGCTGGAAAATGTTGAATACTGGGATTTTGGAACGGTTAAAAGATATTGGGAAACAATGTTTCACATTATAAAGACATATAAGAACCGGGCCACGCATCCTTTTCTGCGGTTTCTTGTTCAGGAAAAAGCACTAAAAACGTGGAAAATTGACCTGAATAAATTAAGTTATCATTCTAATACCCATGGTGTGATCAATTTAAACCAGGATGCTTACTCTGATTGTTTGGGACCAGCTATCCTCTTAAGTGGAGTACCAGAGAAGAAAAATGAGGCAGTCTCACTTTACTGGAATGGTTTTTCAGAAATTGTTAGATAACCGTTTTTTCCTTTATACAATCAACCGGGCAAGTTTCAATGCAGAGTCCGCAAAAAGTACAATTCCATGAATCAATATAGTAATCCTTTCCATCGGTGACTATGGCATTTTCCGGACAAATTAGCCGACAGTTGTCACAGGAAATGCAAATTGTGGAGATTTCCAGGCATTTTTCATTCATAATACCTATTATAGAGGAAAAGTAATATGGGACAAATGAAAGTAAGAAAGAAGGGTGTAATAATTAGAAATATTGTTATTTATCTGATCCTGTCCTTTTTTTTCGTTTTTATTCAGCATGCTTATCGACATCAAATTTCTCCATTCTCTGGTGCTTATTTAAAAAAGAGTCCTGAGTTATTTTGGTATGTGGCCCTTACCCTCTTGATTTCTGTAAATATGATCTGGAATCATCACCGCTTCTCTAAATATTTATTTCAAATTTGCACTTTTTTAGTAACGTTTAAAGTTTTAGAGGGTTTATTTTTGGAGTTTAATAAGATTATTGTCATTGCCTTGTTTTTTTTCGTTGTTATTTCCTATTTCCTCTATCAGTTACTAAGTGATTATTTTAGTCAGGCAAGTTTAAATCCAAATTATACAAAGAATGATTTATTTAAGCCTTTATTAAGGGATATTCCTTGTAAAATACAAACAAGTTCTACGGATTATTTTGGTACCTTATCCAATTGGGATGAAAGAGGTTGTTTTATTAAACTTGATAACCCCCAAGAAGTACCTGATCTTGTAAAAGTTATCATTATTTTCAGGGACAGAGAGTTTATTCAGGAAGGGGAAGTGGTTGCCTCCACTGCAGATCTGGCCGGAGTTGGTATAAAATTTCACAAAACCATTAAAAGTTTAGATGTCTTTAATTGGACTGAATTTGTAGAGATTGTTCATGAACTTGGATTTCAACCGGAAAGGTTAAGATGATGAAATGGATACTTCCCCTGTTACTCATACTTGTTTCTTGCGTTGACGACAATCAAGGACCAGAATCAGTTCTTAAGAATTTTATAGAGACACGAATTGGAAACGTTGTAACCAGAGAGCTAGTACTTGAAAAAGTTACGGGGAAAATGAAACAAAGCCTTGAAAATATCTCTGATGAAGAATTTAAGAAATTTTCTGACCTAAGAAATATCAATAAGGGAAGCTTTAAAATATTATCAAAGTCATGCCAGAAAAATACCTGCTTTTTAACTTATTCCATTTCCTACAATACTAATCAAAATGGCGAGAAAACCTATGCCACGGAAGTGAAGAAGATTGCCGAAGTTGTTAATGAAAACGGAATATGGCTCATCTCTGATGTAAGTAACATAAAAACCTATCACGAATCTCTTGAGCCAATAAATCCTTAAGATCTATCCATCAGACCTGAAAACCTAATCCAAGATGGGTATGTTAAGAAAATTTCCATTTAATCCGAAAAATATATGAGGATTATATGAAAGAAAAAGATTTTTTATCATTTTTAGTGGATGAGACCCTTAAGCTTCAAATAAGTGGAGAAGCTGAACTCTCTAGTTTAGAGCTTAAACTTAGAGATTACGGACTAATGTTTTTTCGAGGTGAATTTGTACCACAGCTTCAAATTCTCCGCTTCCGGACCACATTTGGAATCCTTGATATTCCAATTAACTGGTCTGTGTTTGCCATAGATACAGTGAAGACCATGGGTAAAAAAAGTACTTTGGATCATGTTGTTGACGATGAAAATGATAGTGACCATCTTCTCTCTGTCCTGAGGTCGGTCTGGCCGGATCATTTAGAAAAAATTCTGATCACTCATGCTGAGGGTTTTTGCTATGTTGTTGGTTTGAGGATCGGTGAGGATTCCCATCTCCATGACTTATTAAATCCGACTGAATTTTTAAGTGCTGCCTAGTGAATAGATCCATTACAACTTATTTTCAGGGCTTAAGCCTATGGTCTAATTAAACCCTGAAATTTTAAGTGTCACACCAAATGTTTAGAGGGCAACGTAGTACTGTTTTAAAATAGCAGCATCCACTTCGAGGTTAGGTGAATTACAAATCACATATCCTCGGCAGTCCATATCTTTAAGCGCCTTCATAAGATCTTTCCAATTGAATTTTGATTTTTCAAGATTGAGATGCTTAAGGTCACCTTTTGAGTTTGAGCTAATTCCGGAAATATGGATGTGCATTTCCTTAAGTGAATTGGCACCAAGTTCACTCTTTAAAGTTTCAAGAGTTTCACAAAATCCTTTGTAATCATTAACATTTCCAGTCCGAGCATAGAGGTGTGAAAAATCCATGCATGGTTTGCAACTGGTGACGGATTTTGAAAGACTGATGAGTTCTTCAAGAGAACCAAACTGAGAAGTTTTTCCAGTAAGTTCTGGTCGAAGTTCAATTTCGATATCTAGTCTAGACAGTCTTTCTTCAATAACGTTGAGAGATTTTTCCACCAGATCAAAAACATCATAGGGAGAGTCTTTCATGTAGAAAGCTGCGTGGAATGTCATGGATTCAGCACCACAAAGATCAGAAATTTTTGCAGTCTGTATGATTCTTTCCACAGAGGAATCGATTTTATCTTGTTCTCTGGCATTGAGGTTGATGTAGTAAGGGCCATGGGAAGTTAGGGGTACTCCCAGCTCATAGGATACTTTACGAAGTGCGGAGGACACCTCTTCTTTCATGCGTACACCATGGGCGAACTCCAACTGCATACAATCAAGTCCTAGTTCGTGAATGCGCTTCACTCCCTCCACAGGATTGTTTTTCTTAACTGTACTGTTAGGAACACCTGCAGTACCAAATAAAAGACGTTCAAAAGCCATTGGTAACTCCTATAAATCTGACTAGAATCATTAAATTCTACTAATCCAATCTTCTTTTCTTTTAAGGCAACCCTGACATCCAAGACCAAGATTTAATTTCTCACTCAAAAAGGTTAAATCAATCTGAGCAGGGCACACCTCACGGATCATTCCTGCGCTAACGCAAAAACATTCACAAACGAGATCTTCTTCACCAAGCTTTTCTATTTCCTGAGGTATCAACTCATTCAAAGAATCAATTAAATGAAGAAATTCATTATCCATGTCATACTCTTTTGATGCGATGCAAATCAAGACATCATTTCGTATTTTATCTTCAAGGTCTAGTTTAAATTCTAAAAGAGTGGGGGCGTTATAACGTCATGCCGAATCAAAGTCCATCTTTAAGGCTTAATGTTGTAATAAAGTAATGCAAATAAAAATTAAGAGGTGATAAAATGTTTTAACCTCTCAAGAATTCAGGTTTTTTATGCGAGCATCTTTTCTTATTTTTGTAGGATTTCTTTTTTTGGCTTCCTACCTATGGGTGACCCTAGAGGGTTCATTTCTAGTCACCGTCTTTTTGTTTTCGGCTGTATTGTTTGTGTTTACAGTGAGTTACGCTGATTCGCTACTCCTTTTTTTACTAGGCGCTAGGGAGCTAAGATCCAGTGACGAAAAACATTTTTTCCAAGCTGCCTCTCAAGAGGCCTATAAATTAGCCGTGCCCATGCCTAGGTTATACTTTTATAATGGTTACCTCGAGCGTGCTTTTGTTTTCCATAATCACGATAATATAAGCATCGTTTTGAACAAGGGACTTTTGGAAACCTCAAGCATTAATGAGTTAAACGCCATATGCTTCGAACTTTTACTACAGGTTAAAAAGGGGATGGCGGCAAAAAGAACCAAATCCATGTTCATTCTTGGGTTTCTATCATGGGCAACTCATTCAATTGTGGGATTGATGATGAAGCTTATTCCTCTTCAAAATGTGAGAAAATCTGCTGATTGGTTCGTTGGTTATCTTCTGCATCCAGTGCTGGAATTAATTTTTTCGTTGGTAATGGGAAAAAAGTATTTTAAAAAACTGAGCCATCATATTGATGATTATCCCCATGAAAAACAACTTCTCGAAAATTTTTATTTAAAGTTAAGAAAACCAGTTCTCAACAATTCTCTTGCCTATAAAAAGATTTTTGAGATGCATTCACTTAGTAAGAATCATCAGTTTCAGAACATTATGACTTTAGAATTCCTGCCACATGAATGGGACAATTTATTCAAAAACTCGGGGTTAACGAGTGCTCGGTAAGTTAAAAGAACTCGAGTTTGGTAAATTTACTCCTTTAGTTGTGACTCTTGTATTTATCTTAATTCTAATTCAGTATTCATTTTATTCACTAGAGTCAATTTTCTTCGATTTTTTAATCAAGGGGGATGTCGTCGCAAAGAAGATACATCCCTCGGTGGTTTTAATTACCTTGGATGAAGAAAGTGATCAATTTTTGGGAGAGACATACCCTTATTCATACGCATCTCATAAAAGATTAATGGATAAACTTATCGAAGACAGACCCTCTGTGGTCAATTATTTTGTGTCTCTCCTGGAGCCAGACTCAGAGGTAGAGGCAAGGTATCAGTCAGAATTTCTTGAAACAATCAGAAAATTTTCACCCTCTAATGAAAACTTTAAATTCGGAACGGAAATAGATAATTTAGGTGAACTCATACCACCGGAAAATTTAAGGAGTGTTGGTTATTTTCTTGGTCAGATTTATAAAGATCAACTCGTGTTTTCAAAAGATGAAATTGTTAGAAGAGCCGTTTTGAATGTTTCCGGTGAAGACTCAATTCATTTATGGACAGCAAAAAAATTTCGGAAATTAAATGGATTAGTGGTCAAAGATGGAAATTCCTATAATGGTGCTTACTATAGCCCTGAAGCAGATGCAAACTTTGCGTTGTTTAAATATGCAGAACATCAGTGGAAAGAACCTCTGCCTTCCATTCCTTTTCATCGAGTGCTGGTAGGAAATTTTCCTAAGGGTTATTTTAGAAACAAAATTATACTCGTTGGGCCCAAATACATAGCAAATTCAAATGATTTTGTTCAAACTCCCTTTACTAAAGAAAGTGAACGTACTTCTAAACTCAATGTTCATGCTCAAATTATACAAGCCTTAATCTCGGAAAGAACAATTTTTGGTGTGAAAGAGTTTTTCACAAAGATGGGAGCTATTCTGATCGGTATACTCCTCTCGTTTGTTATATCAAAAGTTCAACCAGTAAAGGGTTTGATAATTACAATATTGCTCATCCTTGGCATTTTTGTTTTAAGTTTTATCTCATTTGTTGGTCTTGGGGCATGGATACAAGTATCACATCTGATTATTGCCATATTTGTGGTGTATTACATTTGGGTTCCTTTCCGTGCAATCGAGGAATATCAAACAAGATACGCCATTCAGGAGGAGAGTAAAATTTTAAAACAAGTGGATCATTTGAAGCAAAATTTTATTTCACTCATGAGTCACGATTTAAAAACTCCCGTAGCTAAAATTGCAGGAATTGCAGATGTTTTAAAAATTAAATACGAAAATAGTCCAGAGCAAGTGGAACTCATAAATCATGTTGCTAACTCCACAAAAGAATTAAATAACTTTATTAACTCAATCCTTGATCTCACCAAAATTGAGTCACAAAACCTCACACTCAATAAAGAGTCCAGAGATATAAATAAGATCATAGAAACTATCGTAGAGAAATTGAGCTTTGAAGCAAAATCCAAGAATATGGTGATTAAAACGGAACTCTCTCCACTTTACCCGATTCAAATTGACCCGGTTCTCATGAATAGGGTGATCTCCAATCTTGTTGAAAACGCCATAAAGTATGCTGGTGCTGGAAAAAGTATTGAAATCAAAACCTGGGATGACCCAGATTGGGTTTATATAGAAGTGAAAGATAATGGGTTAGGGATTAGTAACAACGATTTAAATCATATTTTTGATAAGTTTTATCGGGTGAAGAATGACCGGACTCATGAAATTAAAGGATCAGGACTTGGACTTTATCTGGTAAAATATTTCATTGAACTTCATAATGGAACAATTACAGCAACCTCAACGCTTGGTTCGGGGACGGCATTTGTTATAAAATTAAGGAATCAATAGGAGAAGAGATGCATAAGGTTTTAGTCGTTGATGATGATAAGGTCCTTCAACAAAATGTTAAGCAGGCTCTTGAGTATCATCATTTTAGTGTTGATGTTGCCGATAATGGAAAACTCGCTGTAGGTAAGGTTTACGGACAAAAATATGACCTAGTTGTCATGGATGTAAACATGCCTGAGATGGATGGTATTGAGGCCCTGACAGAAATTAAAAAACATGATCCCAGTGTGATTGTTTTAATTTTAACAGCATACTCAAACGTCACGGATGCTGTACGAGCTGTGAAAGAGGGGGCTTATAATTATCTCGAAAAGCCAATAAGTTCAGATAATCTTGTGGCCCTTATCAAGCGTGCACTTAAGGCACGTTCAATGGTTGAAACAGTTGGCTTCTCTTCACCAACACTTTCACTCGGTGATACTACTGAGAGTAAAGATAAGTTTGTCGGTGAGTCAAATGCTATAAAAAAAGTTTTTGAAGTTATATCAAAACTCGCCAAAGTTAATACTCCGGTGCTCATTAGAGGTGAATCAGGAACAGGGAAAGAATTGGTGGCGAAGGCTATCCATTACAATTCACCTAGAAAAGATGAAAAATTTGTCACATTAAATTGTGGTGCTATCTCAGAAAATCTTATTGAATCAGAACTCTTTGGTCATGAAAAAGGTGCTTTTACTGGAGCTGATCAGAGAAAAATCGGGAAGTTTCAGTTTGCTGATGGTGGAACTATTTTTTTAGATGAAATTGGAGATGTTTCAGCTGCTATGCAGGTGAAACTCCTGCGAGTTCTTCAGGAAAAAACCTTTATGCCAGTTGGTTCAAATCGGGAGATAAAAGTAGATGTGAGAATTATTGCGGCATCACATAAGCCATTTGAAGATATGATTAAGAAGGGAGAATTTAGAGAAGATCTATTCTACCGTTTAAATGTCTTACCTGTATATCTTCCTCCTTTGAGAGAAAGAAAAACAGATATACCTCATCTTGTTAATCACTACATTCACTATTTTAATAATGTCCATAATCTGAAGGTGAAGGGATGTGAACCATCTGCTATGGATGTTCTGATTAACTATTCATGGCCGGGTAATATTCGTGAATTAAGAAATATTATTGAGCATTGTTTTATTATGGAATCCTCAAATGTCATTGGACTGGATTCCTTACCTAGTAATGTCTTAAAAGATCAGAATAAAGCCGAGAGTCACTCGAATAGTTTGGATGAAAGTGTCATAGATCTTGAGGAAATTCAAAATTCAGTTTTAGATCAAACGAACTTACCTAAAACTGGTACGGATGTTCAGTTTTCATTTGGTGCCAAGCTTGGAGAGGGTGGTAAATTAGATTTTGCAGTTGCCAAAGACTTATTTGAGAGAGAATTTATTGTTCAGGCACTTAAAATCAATAAAGGGCGCATAAATCAAACTGCATTAAATGCAAATATTCCTAAGAAGACCCTTCTAAGGAAAATTGAAAAGTATGAAATAAACCCGAAGGATTACTACTAAATGAAACGTTTTTGGTCACTTTGCCTTTTAATGTCCACCCTTATTATTACCGATCAGCTTTCTAAGGGGGCCATTCAGACAAGTTTTTATTATGGAGAAACTCTTCCTGTCATAAAGGGATTTTTTAGCCTTGCCTATGTCAAAAATACCGGAGCTGCTTTCGGTTTTGGAGCAAATGGTCCTGAATGGTTCAGGCAAATCTTTTTTTTAGGTCTTCCAGTTCTGTTTTGTGGTTGGATTTTTTGGTTATTGATTAAAACCTTAAAAGGTCCATTTTATATTTCCCTCGCTTACGCCCTAATAATTGCTGGTGCCACTGGAAATCTCATTGATAGGTTTAGTCTTGGATATGTGGTGGATTTTTTAATGTTCTATTGGAAAGAAGAGGCCAATCATTTTCCAGCATTTAATGTAGCAGATAGTTGTATCACCATTGCAGCTGGACTTCTCATTATTGATTTTTTCCAACAATTAAAAGAGAAAAAGTCTTTGGAAAACAATGCTCCCGATACTATATCAAAGTCATGATTTACTAATTTACACTTATCCTCTCGTCATGGGAATTGCATGGGGTGTCGGGTATCAGGTTTTTTTTAATTACCTGGGTGATGCATTTTCTCGTCTTCAGGCTCAACTTCTTTTTTGGGGGATTTTCATTTTTTCCTGGATTGGGGCAAAACTTTTTTTTCTCTATTCCATCGAACTTCCTAAGGAGCTCTTAATCGATGCAAACTTTTGGTTAGGAGGAGGTTTGGTTTTTTACGGAGGCCTTATTGGAGGATTATTATATCTTGTTCTTTTTAAGTTTATAAATCGAAGTATTGAATTGAAGTTCATGTGGCCTCTACTGCCTGCACTATCTATTGGACATGGGATTGGAAGGCTAGGGTGTTTTCTGGCCGGATGCTGTTATGGTGAAAAAACAGATTGGCACTGGGGAATTTTTCAGCACGGAGAGTATCGTCATCCGACGCAATTGATAGAGGCAGGTTTTTTATTTCTTTTTTCCTTTTACGCTCTAAGAATTTGTACTGATAAAAAGTATTTATTCATACATTATTTCATAGCATATGGTCTCCTTCGAATGTTTTTAGAAACATTGAGGGGAGATGCGGTTAGAGGAGTATGGGGCGGTTTTTCCCCTTCCACCTGGGTTTCATTGGTGCTCGTGTTAATTGGTTTTCTTTTATACGTCGCCAACAATATCAAATACTTAAAAAAATCACCTTGAAACGATCAACTTTTCCATGTTGCCTGCCGATAAGAGCTAAATAACCTCTTAAGGAGCAGTTCTTGAAGCATGATTCATTACAGCCTCGACTGTTGCGGTATAGATCAAACATAAAAATGTATTCAGTGATTTTCATTTTTTTAACTCTGACACTTTTTATTTTCTGGATGTCCAATTTTCAACAGACGCATCCTTTCACCAATCAGAGCGAGGAATTAATTCTATTAGGTTGTTACTTATTTTTAACAGTTTCTTTTTATTTTTTTTGGCTTAGACCGAGAATGAATAAATATGTTCAAGTTTTTGAAGATCACCTTCTCATTTGCCGTGGAAAGGAAAAAGAACTGGTTAAATTTTCTGATATTGAGAGTGTAAAATTTGTTTGTTGGTCAATTTTTTATGTGAAGATGAATTCGGGACTGAAACATTACTTTCACTCAAGATATGAGAGAGTTGATTATGTGTGGGAAGGTATATATCAATCCTGTCCCAATCTTATTTCAAGCGAGGTTTTTAACAGTTTCCGGATTAAGCTTGTGCAATATGATCACTACCAGAAAAGAAAAGAGTGGTTTTTTAAACACAAAGTTATTGATGTTATTAATTGGATTGTCCTTCCTATGCTTTTCATAGGGATTTCTTTCATACTTCAGTCAAAAGATATTTTAATTCACCAACAAGAGGTTTATTTCTTTCGTCTATTTATGTACTCCATGCTGGTTCTCTTGGTTACATCTTTTATATTCACTCTCTTATTAAAAAAATTAGTTTTTGATAAAAAAGTTACATCCCAAATAGAATCCTTTGAAATTAAAACTAGAGATGTAGAGTTTGAAGGAGAGCTTCTTCATCGAACAAAGATCTTTCAGTCTTTGACGGCAGTGTTCACTTTGGCAATCTTGATTAAAGTGGATCTAAATCTTTTTTCCGTGACCAAAATTAATCAAGAGATTGCAAACCTCAAAGTGAAAAGAGGGAGTACGATCATTATTGATAACAGATACAACTGTATTAACTGTAAGTATCGTCTACATGACGGAGATTTCGTCGTATTTGGAAAAGGAGTTATCGGACAGGTATTGGCAACGGAGGGGGAGTTGGTAGGAGAACTTAAACCTGGTGCGCCATCCAGAATGCCATCCTCCCAAAATATTCAGGAAGTTCCACAAAACCATATTGCTGTAAAGTCACCTGATGGCCGAAATATCACCTTTGTGAAGATACAAGAGTTAATTGGTAAAATACAAAACTAATGCAAATTATACTAAAACCCCTAGAATAAAATGATTACTAACACATTCAGGGGTTATCCATGAAATTTGCAAAGTTATTTCTTCCTGTGTTCATCCTCTCATTTTTTATTTCCCTACCAAGTGCTAAAGCGGATTTACTTATTGAACCAGTTGTTGGTTTTAGTTCTGGTAATATTGAATCTGAGATCGATAATGAGGAGCACTCAACGAGCGGACTATCTTTCGGAGGAAGACTTGGGTATCAAAACCTAGGGTTTCAATTAGGGGTTGATTATCTTAGCTCCACACTAGGAGTAGACAATAAGAACTGGGAAGATCTAGAAGTTTCTGAGTGGGCGGCTTTCGTTGGATATAAATTTCCTATCATGCTTAGAGTTTATGCGGGTTATATCCTTAGTTCAGTTGCCAATACTGAATATAATAAACAAGACATGAAACTTGAGAATGGCTCAGGCACCAAGATTGGTATCGGCTTTACGGGGCTTCCATTTGTGAATATTAACTTCGAAATGCGTCAGGGTACTTGGGATCAATACATACTAAGCAATACAACAGTCAAAGATGAGACTAAGTTTAATACATTTATGATAGGGATTTCTCTTCCGTTTGCTTTATAGAATAATACCCATTAATAAGACTTTAAATAAGCGCCCCTCAGAGGGCGCTTATTTTTACAGTCAAGTCAACTCTTCCTTAATTTTATCCGCTTCTTCCATATCCACATAAAGTGTCGAAGAAAGGGTTTCATTACCCCAAGCGATGAATGCATCGTCATGTTGATACATGGTAATCGTCTCCCAAGGACAATCTTGGGAACAGTTTTGGCAACCGATACAGCGAGCAAGATCAATTTCAACCATTTGTTGATAAGATGGATTCTTTGGATCTGGTCCAGGAACTAACTCAATTGAATCTACCGGACAACCGGCAATACATACTTCACAGCCAGTGCAACCAGATTGGTGAACCACAGCCAGGAGCTTAGGTGGTTTCTTACCTTTGCGTAGGGGTTTGAAACGAGCGGTATGGTTGGGGTCTTCGATTTTTATTCCAGAACTCATGGACTATTCCTTATAATTTTCTGTGATGCCTATTATACACTAGAGGGCTATAAGCTATAAAGCATTTCCTTGTGGAATTACAACAAGCTATACTATACCTTTCTTGTACCCGTCACACTTGAATTTTCAGGACTTAAGTTTTCGTACACCGAAAGGGTTTAAACATATTATATTTAGAACCAGGATCAGACCTATGACTTCAAAAAAACTAAGATTTGTCACAGCTGCAAGCCTCTTTGATGGGCATGATGCTTCAATAAATATCATGAGACGCCTCCTGCAGTCTAAAGGTGTTGAGGTCATTCATCTGGGGCATAATCGATCGGCCTTAGAGGTGGTTGAAGCGGCCCTGGCTGAGGATGCTCACGCAATTGCACTTAGCTCCTACCAGGGTGGGCACATGGAGTATTTTACTTACGTGCGGGAGCTACTGGATAAAAACAATGCCCAAGAGGTAAGAATTTTTGGTGGCGGGGGAGGAGTCATTACACCACCAGAAATAACTGAGCTTCATAAAAGAGGTATTACCCGGATTTACCACCCAAATGACGGAACTTCACTAGGTCTAAACGGAATTATTGATGACATGATTGAGCGTTGCCAATCATCTACCTTGGAGAATGTTGACTTTAAAAAATTAAGTGAAAAAAAACTCACGCCCTATGAGACTGCAAAAGTCATTACCTATATTGAAGATTTTCGAGAGTTTCCATTTCATGTTCAAGGAAAAGACACTCCAGTTTTAGGTATAACTGGAACCGGGGGAGCAGGGAAGTCATCACTCATCGATGAACTTCTTCTTCGCTTCTACCGTTACTATCCTAATAAAAAAATTGCTCTCATCTCTGTGGATCCTACGAAAAAGAAAAATCAGGGAGCTCTTCTAGGTGACAGAATCAGGTTAGGTTCTGCGGTTTATAAAAATTTTTACATTCGATCCCTGGCTACCAGAGATTCAACAAATGAACTCTCTCCCGCTATTAAAAAAGTCGTTGAGTTTTTAAAATCTCAGGAATTTGATTTAATACTTGTTGAAACTTCAGGAATTGGTCAAGCTTCGGATGAGATCACTAAAGTTGCTTCTAAAACTCTTTATGTGATGACTCCGGAATATGGAGCAGCCACTCAATTGGAAAAAATTGAAATGCTTGAGGTGGCAGATTTTATAGCTGTTAATAAATTTGAAAAACCCCGTTCTGAAGATGCGCTTAGGGATGTGAGAAAACAGTACAGAAGAAATAGGCTGCTTTTTGCAAACCATCCAGGTAGCCCTACAGATAATGAACTCCCTATCTTTGGTACAATGGCCTCAAAATTTAATGATCCTGGTGTCAATTCACTTTTTCAGGACATAGTTTCCTCTTTTGGATTCACCTCAAATAAGGATTTGGAAAAAATACCATCTCACCGGGCGATGGAAAAAAAACAGGCCATTATACCTGCTTCGAGTATTAACTATCTGCGTGACATTGCAGATACGGTACGTGGATATAACAAAAAAACACAACAAATTGTGGAAAAGTTAAGAAATTACGAAGCCCTTGAAGAGGCGTCTAAACTTATTCACGACAGTAAAGAACTTGATGATAAAAGAACTAAACTACAAACGGAGCTATCTCAAGAATTAAAAGAAATTACAGAATTTGAAAAAATCATAGATAATTACACAAAGGGAGAGTTTAGTTACCTCGTTCGAGGGAAAGAAATAAGAGTAAACACAAAATACAATTCTCTTTCACACAGCCTGGTATCAAGAGTCGGTTTCCCCAAGTTTCACTACAAGTCTGAAAAATTTTCCTTTATCCGTAACCAAAATTTACCGGGATACTACCCTTTTGGAGCTGGAGTTTTCCCTTTTAAAAGGGCCGATGAAGATCCTAAGAGACAATTTGCAGGTGAGGGGGGGCCCAAGAGAACAAATGCACGCTTCCACTATTTATCTAAAAATGATTCTGCAAAACGCCTCTCAACGGCCTTTGATTCCGTCACGTTATATGGAGAGGACCCAGATAAACGACCGGATATTTACGGTAAGGTGGGTGAATCTGGTGTTTCAATTTGTACACTCGACGACATGATGGAATTGTATAAAGGTTTCGACCTCACATCCCCATCAACTTCTGTTTCCATGACCATCAATGGACCAGCGCCCATTATTCTGGCAATGTTCATGAATACAGCGGTTAACCAGTCACTCTCAGAAAATGAGCAAAATGATTCAGAAAAAGTAATCAGTGTCATGAAACAGGTTCGGGGAACTGTTCAGGCAGATATACTTAAGGAAGACCAGGCACAAAATACATGTATTTTCTCCCTTGAATTTGCCTTGAAGATGATGGGAGATGTGCAGGAGTTTTTCTGTAAAAATAAGATTAAAAATTACTATACGGTATCAATTTCTGGCTACCATATTGCTGAGGCAGGAGCAAATCCCATCACGCAACTGGCACTCACACTCTCTAATGGATTTACTTACGTTGAATACTATTTAAGCCGGGGGATGAATATTGATGATTTTTGTGAAAATTTATCCTTCTTTTTTTCTAATGGATTAGATCCGGAATACTCAGTTCTTGGGAGAGTGGCCAGAAAAATATGGGCCGTGGCAATGAAAGAAAAATATGGAGCAACTGATAAATCACAGAAATTAAAGTACCACATTCAAACATCCGGAAGATCACTTCATGCTCAGGAAATTGATTTTAATGACATCAGGACAACTCTACAGGCTTTCCTGGCACTCTCTGATAATTGTAACTCCCTTCACACCAACGCTTATGATGAGGCGATAACGACTCCCACAGAAGAATCCGTGAGAAGGGCCATGGCCATCCAGCTAATTATTAACCGTGAATATGGATTAAATAAAACAGACAATCCTCTCCAAGGCTCTTATATCGTGGATGAACTGGCACAGATCGTAGAGGAAGCAGTTCTCGCTGAGTTTGAAAAAATTTCAGATAAGGGAGGAGTTCTTGGCGCGATGGAATCAATGTATCAAAGAGGTAAAATTCAGGAGGAGTCCCTGTATTACGAAACCTTAAAAGATTCCGGTGAGTATCAAATTATTGGTGTGAATACCTTCCTTCCTGAAAAGGAGACCGTTTGGAAGCCTATTGAACTTTCCAGGGCTTCAGAAGAAGAAAAAAATGATCAGATACAGCGGCTAAATCAATTCAAAGAAAAAAATAAAGAAACATCACTCCTTCACTTAAACCGATTAAGAGATATTGCTTTAACTGGAGGAAATATTTTTGAAGAACTTTTGACTACTGTAAGACACTGTAGTTTAGGCGAAATCACAGCGGTTCTCTATGAAGTAGGTGGACGCTATAGAAGGAACATGTAATGAAAAAATCAAAGGTTTACACGAAAACCGGTGATGCAGGAGAAACAGGACTGGTTTCAGGAAATAGGACATTAAAATCGGACCTACGGATTGAGTTATATGGGGAGTTAGATGAGCTAAATTCCAGAATTGGACTTGCCTGCTCTCTCCTGGGGAGTGAATTAAAATTTATACAAGTTATAAATTTTCTTCATCACATACAGTCTGCAATTTTTGATCTGGGTTCAAATCTTGCCTGTGAAGTTGATAACAGGGAGAAATATAATCTTCCTCAAATTTCAAACGAATTTATTCAAGATATTGAACTTGAAATTGATAAGCTTGACTCTGAACTTGAGCCGTTAAAAAATTTCATTTTACCTGGTGGTTCTATTGTCTCTTCTTCTATTCATCTCTGTAGGACAAATGCCCGGTCAGTAGAGAGAAAACTCGTCCATTATTTTAATTATACAAAAGAAGAGTTACCGGCCAACAGCATAGTTTTCCTAAACCGTCTCTCAGACTATTTGTTTGTCTTGTCCCGTCACACAAACAAGATCATGGGAAATGAAGAGATCACCTGGAAACCCAGAAAATAGGTCTATAATTTAAAATTCAAGTATGAGGATTTGAGGAATTTTCTTTTGAATAGAGAGAAGGAAGACCCACTATCTTTTCGCCAATAGAATATTTTGTATAACGATGGTTGAGAAAAAAAAGTACCGCCATGCCCGAAATCTGCATGATAGAAAAAATCGCCAGTCTAGAGAAATGATGAGTAATGGATGGTTGAAGAAGTCTAAAAAAATAAAATAGCAGGAGGGAGAATAAGGCAAACAACTGGATATCTATCAAATTCGCCACTAATACCCTCTTTTTATATTTTTTTCGCAGATCAATTTTTGATACAGAGTTATTCTTATCTGATTTATCCTGAGGATTTTTCGGGATAGCTTTAGTTTGAGGATTTGGGGATTTCTCATTTAGACTTCCTTTATATAACTGATTCGAAATTCTAACGGAAGTAAGATCTTGTATCAGTTTTCCATTAAGATTCTTATTGTTTGGTCCAGGAAATGTTAAAATAGATAGGGCCTCTTCATCGGCATTGGGTTTTCTTAACCAGATAGTAGAGTCACCAATTTTAATATGGTCACCTATGAAAAAGTCAGCACTTTCTATTTTAATCCCATTCAGGAAAGTTCCATTTTTAGACTTTAGATCAACTATTTCTAAGCGGTCTTCGCGAAAGAAAAAACAGCAATGAAAAGAACTCACCTTTTCATCTTTAATCACCCAATCACAGCTTGAGCTCCTGCCAATTTTTACCTTTTCTCCCGCTCGGAGTTCATAAGTAAATCGGTTATTATTTTGATTTAATTCCAAACTTATTTTCATTTATTTCCAAAAATCCTCATGATAGTTGAAGTGACAAATTTTTTTCACTTTTTGCAGGTACTGATGAATTTTTTCAGGAAATTGAAATTCGGGAACGATATAGAGACCCCACAGATGAGAGGCGAGAAGGATATCATAGAGGGAAAATTGATCTTCATGATAGAAAGGGTGGATTTTCTCTGATAGCTCTATAAGATCTTTCATCAATGGGGACTCAAATTCAGCTCGATTTTTAACCAGTAGTTTAAATGGTCCTCTTTTAACTTCCTTTTTTCTCTGGAAATACTCTCGTGACTTTTCGTTAAACTCAGGTGTGTAAATCCAATAAGGCATTGTGAGGTTATGAATATGAGCTCCTAACATATTCAGGTAATCATCAAAATGCTTAAAATCAGGTGTAGTAGTTATCTTTTCGATCTGAAAAAAATGATTTTTATCAATTACTGAAATGATATCCAGGCTTTCGTTCATGGCTTTTTTATCCACTACCAAAATGGGAAGCATTTTAACCCCGGCCAAGGCAATTGGGGTCTTTTCATCATCATAAGAAACAACAATCGAAGTATACTTATACCCCAGGTAACCCAGAGCAAGCCTTACCCGGATACAATACGGACAATGCACATAATGGTATAACTTTAATTCCATTTAAATCCCCTCATTATCATATTATAATGTAACCTGTAGAAATCATAAATAGTTGTCGCAGATTATCTGGTCCTATTGTAAAACTGAGAACTTGGGAGTATCTAAAAGCTCAATTGGAGAATTTATGGAATCAATTATTGATATATCTGAGAAGGCCATCGAACAAATCAAGAATATTTCACAAGCGGAAAATCCTGATGGTACTAAAGGTCTTAGACTAGCGGTGATTGGAGGTGGGTGCTCCGGTCTTTCTTACAAAATAGAGTTTAGTGAAGAAAAGCCTAAAGACAACGTTCTTTTTTTTGATGGTATAAAAGTTTTTATTGATCCCAAGTCTGTGATTTACCTTAAAGGTATTATTCTAGATTTTAAAGATGGTTTAAATGGTAAGGGATTTGTTTTTGATAACCCCAATGCAAAAAATACTTGCGGCTGTGGTGAATCCTTTTCCCTATAAGTATGTTAAACAATTTTCGGTACTCTAAAGGTCAATTCAAAGTTTCACTCTGTGAGGTAAGTCTTTCTGGAGAGGATGTCACTTCCTTTCTTCAGACCCAGTGTACTTACGATGTTAATCAGATAAATGATAAAACTTTTCAATTAACCACATTTCTCGACCCCCAGGGAAGAATTGAGTTCTATGGGTGGTTAGTAAAGTTGAACCATCACTTTAGGCTTCTTATTCCACCTCTTTTAATGGAGAGTTCCCTCAAGAGGCTTCATAAGTTTCTTAT